>NZ_JAMYQZ010000216.1:0-521 GCF_040321145.1 Mesorhizobium sp. M0514 | reverse complement strand
AGAGCAGCCAGCGCCGAACCCTTGACGATCGGAATGTCGTCGCCGGGGAACTCGTTCTTCGACAGAAGCTCGCGAACCTCGAGCTCGACCAGTTCGAGCAGCTCAGCATCGTCGACCTGGTCGACCTTGTTCAGGAACACCACGATCGACGGCACGCCGACCTGACGGGCAAGCAGGATGTGCTCGCGGGTCTGCGGCATCGGGCCGTCGGCGGCCGACACCACCAGGATCGCGCCGTCCATCTGCGCGGCGCCGGTGATCATGTTCTTCACATAGTCGGCGTGGCCGGGGCAGTCGACATGGGCGTAGTGGCGCGCTGCCGTCTCGTATTCGACGTGCGCCGTCGAAATCGTGATGCCGCGGGCCTTCTCTTCGGGCGCCGCATCGATCTGGTCGTAGCGCTTGTACTCGCCAAAATACTTCGTGATCGCCGCCGTCAGCGACGTCTTGCCATGATCGACGTGGCCAATCGTGCCAATGTTCACATGAGGCTTGTTACGCTCGAATTTACCTTTTGCCAT
>NZ_JAMYQZ010000215.1:0-541 GCF_040321145.1 Mesorhizobium sp. M0514 | reverse complement strand
ACTTTGAACCGGATACATAGGTGACACTTCTCTCCCCCTATGCGTCCGCCGCAGCGCCAAGCGGATTGGTTGGCGCGGCGCTGCGGCGGACAAGCTTCATGTGCCGTGTGTCGATGATGCCGAGCGGGTGGGCATGGAATGAGAGTGTCCATTGTCCGTCTTCGGTCTCCAACGCAGCGACCGGTTCGCCCGCCAGCGCTTGCGAGACATATATGAAGCCGCCATTCCATCGGATCTCGCCATTGTGGCGCACGCGGCGGACCGAGGCCTCGGCCGGATAGACGGGCTCGGGTGGTGTCCTGGGCATGGCGCGCTGTGAGGACCGGTAGTGCTGGGCGGGCGTATCCATGCCCAGCGCCTCATGGGGACGTTCCTCATTGTAGCTGTGGCGGAAGGTCTCGAAGGCCTGGCCCTGTGCCGTTCGGTCGGCTTCCGGTGCCTCGGCCATCGGCAGCATGGTCAGGTGAAAGCGCTCGTGACGTCCGTTCTGCTGTGGCCTGCCGGGTGCGATCCGCTCCAAGGTGATGCCGAGCTTGATGAA
>NZ_JAMYQZ010000214.1:0-542 GCF_040321145.1 Mesorhizobium sp. M0514 | reverse complement strand
CGGCCGCCTTCACGGATGGCGAAGCGCAGCTTCTCTTCCATGGCGATCGGCACGATCAGCTCGACATCGACCGTGATGTTGTCGCCGGGCATAACCATTTCCGTGCCTTCCGGCAGCGACACGATGCCGGTCACGTCGGTCGTGCGGAAGTAGAACTGCGGACGGTAGTTGGTGAAGAACGGCGTGTGACGGCCACCTTCGTCCTTGGTCAGGATGTAGGCTTCGGCCACGAACTTCTTGTGCGGCTTCACCGTACCGGGCTTGGCCAGAACCTGGCCGCGC
Source organism: Mesorhizobium sp. M0514 (assembly GCF_040321145.1). Classification (NCBI taxonomy): domain Bacteria; kingdom Pseudomonadati; phylum Pseudomonadota; class Alphaproteobacteria; order Hyphomicrobiales; family Phyllobacteriaceae; genus Mesorhizobium; species Mesorhizobium sp. M0514. The sequence goes on along the minus strand of NZ_JAMYQZ010000214.1, from coordinate 260 downwards.
TCGACACCTTCACGATCAACGCCGCGCAGCAGCGCGCCGATGTTGTCGCCAGCCTGGCCCTGATCGAGCAGCTTGCGGAACATCTCGACGCCCGTGCAGGTCGTCTTGGTCGTCGGACGGATACCGATGATTTCCAGTTCCTCGCCGACCTTGACGATGCCGCGCTCGACGCGGCCGGTCACGACCGTGCCACGGCCCGAGATCGAGAACACGTCTTCGATCGGCATCAGGAACGGCTTGTCCAGCGGACGAACCGGCGT
>NZ_JAMYQZ010000213.1:0-548 GCF_040321145.1 Mesorhizobium sp. M0514 | reverse complement strand
CAGGCCGAGGGCCCGGACAGCGTGCTCGCCTTCATCATGGAGCCGATCGGCGGTGCGGCGACTTCGGCCCTCGTCGCACCGGACAGCTATTATCCGCGTATCCGCGAGATCTGCGACCGATACGGCATCCTGCTCATCCATGATGAAGTGATGAGCGGCGCCGGCCGCACCGGAAAATTCCTTGGCGGCGACCATTGGAACTGCAAGCCCGACATCGTCGCGCTGTCGAAGGGGCTTGGCTCCGGCTATGCGCCGCTCGGCGCGCTGGCCGCCCCGATGCGGCTGGTCGAGCCGCTGCTGGCGTCGGGCGGCTTCCAGCATGGCCACACCTATGCCGGCAATCCGCTCGCCTGCGCGGCCGGGCTCGCCGTGCTCGGCGAGATGGACCGCCTCGACCTGATCGCCAATGCCGCCGCGATGGGCGACGTGCTGATGGACGGGCTGAAAGGGCTGGCGAAGCGTTTTCCGTTCATCGCCGATGTCCGAGGCAAAGGCCTGCTCACCGGCGCCGAGATGGTTGCCGATCCCGACACGCTGCGGCCGATCGA
>NZ_JAMYQZ010000212.1:0-588 GCF_040321145.1 Mesorhizobium sp. M0514 | reverse complement strand
TTCGACAGGCGGAACCGATGGGCGTCATCGGGAGAATTTGGCGCCAATCCAAGCACGACTTGATAATCTCGGGATTCTCATCGGATAATGAGGTGCAATAGAGGCGGCTGATCCGATGCGGGCGAGTTGTGCACCCGAGGAGCTCCTTATGCCAACGAGGGTGGGATCGGATGGCGCCAAGGTTCATAGCTAAACAACTGTCTTGGCCGACCGGAATCGGCGGCTGGCTGGTCCGGGCTGGCATGAACCGGGGGAATGCTCGGCTCAATGGCTACGCTCTCAATGAATTGCGACTGGTCCCGGAAGATCGTGCCGTGGAGGTCGGTTTCGGCGGCGCAGTTTTACTGCCGCAACTTCTCCGTGGGGCAGCATTCGTTTGCGGTGTGGATCGCTCGCAGGATGTCGTGAACGCTGCCTCCCACCGGTTCGCCGATGCAGTGCGTGCCGGACGAGCCGAGTTCCGGGTCGGGCTAGTCGAGGACTTGCCCTTGCCAGATAGCACATTCGACAAGGCTCTCAGCGTCCACACAGTGTACTTCTGGCAAAGCCTTAGAGCTGGATCCGCAGAGCTCGCTCGCGTCCTCAAAC
>NZ_JAMYQZ010000211.1:0-649 GCF_040321145.1 Mesorhizobium sp. M0514 | reverse complement strand
ATGTGGGAGGAAGGTCTGTCGTATCGGCAGACGGCTGCATTGTTCAATATCCGCAATGCCAGTTGCCTGACGGGCTGGGAGAAGCGCTATCATGCGGGCGGGATAGAGGCGCTCGGCCCACGTCCCAGAGGACGACCCATGTCAAAGCCGCCGTCCCCCGCAGTGCCTGTTGCAGCCAGTGACGAGGCCAAAAGCCGCGAAGAACTGCTGGCTGAGCTGAAGCATCTGCGGATGGAGAACGACTACCTAAAAAAACTGGAGGCCTTAACGCAGGGACATGCGCCCAAAAAGCGCAAGCCGTCCAGGCGTTAAGGCCGTTGCATTCGCTTGAGGGGCTGCTCGAGCTGGCGAAGCTTGCGCGCAGCACGTTCTATTACAGACAGAAAGCAGCGAAGCGCTCGGACCGCCATGCGGCGCTGAAGGCGGCGATCAAGGCCATCTTCGACAGCCACAAGGGTCGCTACGGCTATCGCCGGGTGACTGCGCAACTGCACCGGTTGGGCCGGCGCGTCAACCACAAGACCGTCCAGAGCCTGATGGCCGGGATGGGATTGAAGTCGCTGGTCAGGCCGAAGAAGTATCGCTCCTACAGGGGCGAGGCTGGGCGGACCGCTCCCGATCTGTTGCAGCGCAAGTTCGGCGCCGACCG
>NZ_JAMYQZ010000210.1:0-718 GCF_040321145.1 Mesorhizobium sp. M0514 | reverse complement strand
ATATAGCGGTTGGCCTCCATCCAGTTTTCGTTGGTTTCGACGGCCAGCGCCCTGACCAGGCGCAGGCAGCTTTCGGCGTTCGGGAAGATGCGCACGACATAGGTGCGCCGGCGGATTTCCTCGTTGAGCCGTTCAAGCATGTTGGTGGACTTGAGGTGCTTGTGATGCTGACGCGGCAGCCGGAAGAAAGTCAGCGTCTGTTCTATGGCTTCTTCCGCCCAGGTGGTCAGCCGCGGGTAGCGGGCGGACCATTTGGACAGCCACGCGGCGAGATCGGCCTTGGCCTCGGCGAGATCGCGCCGGTCGTAGAGCCAGCGCAGTTCCTGCAGACAATCGTCGCCGTGCTTCCTGGGCAGGTGATCGAGCGCGTTCCTGAGGAAGTGGACGTAGCAGCGCTGCCATGCTGCTTCCGGGATCACCTCGCCGATCGCCGCGACCAGGCCGGCATGGTCGTCGGACACGGCCAGTTCGACGCCCTTGAGACCGCGTCGTTTCAAGCCGACGAGGAAGTCCTTCCAGGCCGAGCGGCTCTCGCGATTGGCCATCTCCACGGCCAGGATCTGCCGGCGCCCGTCCCAGTCGATGCCGACCGCGATCAGCACCGCCTGGCTCATCACGATGCCGGCTTCGCGCACTTTCTCGTAGCGGGCATCGAGAATGAGGTAGGGGAATGGCTCCTGAAGCGGTCGTTCGGCAAACGCCTTCAGGCTCTCGTCCA
>NZ_JAMYQZ010000209.1:0-750 GCF_040321145.1 Mesorhizobium sp. M0514 | reverse complement strand
GTAGTAGAAGCGTTTGACGGTCGCATCCTTGATCGTGCGGTTCATGCGTTCGACCTGGCCGTTGGTCCATGGGTGCCTTGGCTTTGTCGTTCGGTGGTCGATATCGGCCTTGGCGCAAGTATGTTCGAAGGCGTGCGCCCATATGATTTCTCCCGCCGCCATGGCTTCCTTGATCAGCGGAACGGCCGAGCCGCCGGCACCTGGGGTCGTGAACTGAATGCCGTTGTCGGTAAGCACTGTGTGGATCTTGTAAGGGACAGCATCAAGAAGATGGCGCAGGAAATCGGCGGAGACCGCTGTCGTTGCCTTCTCGTGCAGCTCGACGAAAGCGAACTTCGAGGTCCGATCTATGGCCACGAACATATGCAGCTTGCCCTGCTCGGTTCGGACCTCGGCGACGTCGATATGGAAGTAGCCGATTGGATAGGCCTTGAACTTCTTCCTTGCCGGCTTGTCGCCCTCGACATCCGGCAACCTGCCTATCCCGTGACGCTGCAGGCAGCGATGCAAGGATGACCGCGACAGATGCGGGATCGTCGGTTGGAGAGCATAGAGGCAATCGTCCAGTGGCAGCAGCGTATAACGCCGAAAGGCGACGATGACCGCCTCTTCCTCAGTCGATAGCACTGTCGACTTCGGATCTCTGGGGCCAGTCGGAAGATCGGCGGCCGACGTCCGGTTCCTCCACTTCCTAACCGTCTTCTGATTGATGCCGTAGCGCTTCGCCAGCGCCCTCAGGCTCTCTTGACT
>NZ_JAMYQZ010000208.1:0-829 GCF_040321145.1 Mesorhizobium sp. M0514 | reverse complement strand
GCCGGAGACATATCGCCACTCACTCCATGCTGTCGTCGCCGCCGTCCCATTGGTGGTGGCGGCCCATGCGGCCGTTCTTCGGCAGTTCGTTGCGCTCGATCTTGCCGTCATTGTTGCGGTCGAGCATCGCGAACACCTTTTTCTCGCGCCCGGTGATGTCGTCCGTGGTCAGCGTGCCGTCGCCCTTGGTGTCGTAGCGGGCGACGATACGCTTTGCCATTTCCTCGAACCGCGCCTTTTCCAGCGCGTCGGCGAGCTGGGCAACGGTCAGCTTGCCGCCATTGTCAGCGACCAGCTTCTTCAGCCGCGCGTTCATGGCGTCGGAAAACTGGTCGAAGCTGATGGTGCCGTTGGAATCCTTCATCGCCTTGTCGAGGCGCATCATCGCGCCCTCGCGCATTCTGGCGCTGGCATTGTTCTCGGCATAGGCGGTGGTGCCAACGGCGCCGGCAAGCGCGACGAAGGCAAGGGCAAGTCCGGTTGTTTTTCTCATGGGTATCTCCTGTTGCATCGTCACCCCCGATGCGATCCGAAACAGCCGCCAGCGCTTCACGCCCTCACAACCGTTTCGTACGAAGCAAAAGGTCGAAATCCTTTCTGACCTTTTGCGACGTTTCCTTGAGATGTGCTTCCAGCACACCGAAATCCGGCAGGTCAGTCACCGCCAGAAGCAGATCCGACAATCCCGGCGGAACGTCATCGCGTTCGAATGCGCCGGTGAGGCAAAGCCGCGTCATCTGGGTCAGCGCCAGATAGAGCTGGTAGGCTTCGCAAAGCTGCTGCCTGACGTCGGCCTCGGCGAAATCCGGCGACAGATGCGCCAGGATTT
>NZ_JAMYQZ010000207.1:0-915 GCF_040321145.1 Mesorhizobium sp. M0514 | reverse complement strand
ACGCCGGCTGCGCCGGCGTCGAGTCGCCATCGTCGCCGAACACCTGCATCGGGTCGAAAGGCGGATAGGCGCGGTTGGTGGTGTGGCCGGCGGCCAGCGCCATCTTGATCTGCACGAACGGCATGGTGTGGATAACGTCGCGGTCACCGACCTTGGTCACCATCGACACTTCCATGCGCCGGCGGTCCTTGGCCTTGGCGATCTGGCGCGGCGCCACCAGCCTGGTGGTCTTGGCGACCTCGCCGGAATCGCCGCCGCTTTCGAGCTGGGCCAGTTCGGCGATTTCGGGCGGGGTTGCCAGCTGCTGGCGGCCGTCAAGGGCGGCAAACAACGCCACGCCCATCAGCACACTCGAGGTCACGCCGGTAAGAAAGGTGCCCGACAGCCAGCGCGCCGAAACCTCGCGCCGGTCGGGCGGGCCGCTGCGGCCATCCGCGATCAGCGGCGGCTCATTGCCGAGTTCGGCTATGACATCTTCCGTGTCTGGCATCCAGAAAGGCTGCTTCTTCCCCGGGCGGAACGGCTTTTCGCTTCTGTTGGGCCATGACATTTGCCTGTCACGGCGAGTGAAGTCAACGAAGCGGCGAAATCCCCACGCACACGCTCTGTTTTACAGCCCCTTATAGAGAGGCGACTTTATCCTCTTGTAGGAGGGTCCGAACCGGTGGATGCGCAGACCCCGCTTTGGCTCTTATAGGAAGGCACCTCGCGGGCCGCGCCGAGCCCTTCTTTGTTGGCCTTGGTCTCGAACGGCAATGCGGCGGCAATAGGGCTCCTTTTTGGCAACGCCAATGTTCCCCTGGGGCAGTCTGCCGGCGCCAAACTTCTGTCGCAAAAAGTTCAAAAACATCGTCGATGACTGTTGACAGTTCTGGTTGGTGGCGACTATATACGCCTCACGAACGAGGGCGGTGC
>NZ_JAMYQZ010000206.1:0-995 GCF_040321145.1 Mesorhizobium sp. M0514 | reverse complement strand
CATGACCGCGTGGTCGTACGCCGGGTCGAATCCGAATCCAAGACCGCCGGCGGGATCATCATCCCGGATACGGCAAAGGAAAAGCCGCAGGAAGGCGAGATCATCGCCGTCGGCTCCGGCGCTCGCGACGAAGCCGGCAAGCTGGTCCCGCTGGACGTCAAGGCCGGCGACCGCATCCTGTTCGGCAAGTGGTCGGGCACCGAAGTCAAGCTCAATGGCGAAGACCTTCTGATCATGAAGGAATCCGACATTATGGGCATCATCGGCTGATTATTGGCCTCACCGTCAACTGAATTTCGGGCTTGATCGCAAGCCCCTGCCAGGAGCTAAAAAATGGCTGCCAAAGACGTAAAATTCTCCCGCGACGCCCGCGAGCGCATGCTTCACGGCATCAACATCCTCGCCGATGCGGTGAAGGTGACCCTCGGTCCCAAGGGCCGCAACGTCGTCATCGACAAGTCGTTCGGCGCACCGCGCATCACCAAGGACGGCGTCACCGTCGCCAAGGAAATCGAACTTTCCGACAAGTTCGAAAACATGGGCGCGCAGATGATCCGCGAAGTTGCTTCGAAGACCAACGACATCGCCGGTGATGGAACCACGACCGCGACCGTCCTGGCGCAGTCGATCGTCCAGGAAGGTAACAAGGCGGTTGCCGCCGGTATGAACCCGATGGACCTGAAGCGCGGCATCGACCTGGCCGTGACCGAAGTCGTCGCGGCTCTCGGCAACGCTGCCAAGAAGATCAAGACCTCCGAAGAAGTTGCCCAGGTCGGCACGATCGCCGGCAATGGCGACGAGTCGGTCGGCAAGATGATCGCCGAAGCGATGCAGAAGGTCGGCAACGAAGGCGTCATCACGGTTGAAGAAGCCAAGACCGCCGAGACCGAGCTGGAAGTCGTCGAAGGCATGCAGTTCGACCGCGGCTATCTCTCGCCCTACTTCGTCACCAACGCCGACAAGATGGTTGCCGAGCTCGAGGACGTCTACATCCT
>NZ_JAMYQZ010000205.1:0-1003 GCF_040321145.1 Mesorhizobium sp. M0514 | reverse complement strand
GGCTTCGCCGACGGCGTCGACGACAAGGCGGTGCGGGCCGCTGCGGATGCTGCGGTGGCGAAGGGGCGTGTCTCGGTCATTCTCATCGAGACGCCGTCAAATCCGACCAACAGCCTGGTCGACATCGCACTGATCCGGAAGATTGCCGACGAGATCGGCGCAAGCCAAGGATCAACGCCGATCATCGTCTGCGACAACACGCTGCTCGGCCCGGTGTTCCAGCGGCCGATCGAACATGGCGCCGATGTCTCCGTCTATTCGCTGACCAAATATGTCGGCGGCCATTCCGACCTGATCGCCGGTGCAGCCATGGGCAGCAAGGCGGTGACCAAGCCGATCAAGGCGCTGCGCGGCGCCATCGGCACGCAACTCGACCCGCATTCCTGCTGGATGCTCGGCCGCTCGCTGGAGACGCTGTCGATCCGCATGGAGCGCGCCAACGACAATGCGCGGCTCGTGGCCGAATTCCTGCGCGATCATGCCAAGGTGGAAAAGGTGCATTACCTGCCGTTCCTGGGCGAGGACACGGCAGCGGGACGCGCCTACAAGGCGCAATGCAGCGGCGCCGGGTCGACATTTTCTTTCGATATCAAAGGCGGAGAGAAGGCGGCCTTCGCCTTTCTCAACGGGCTGCAAATATTCAAGCTGGCGGTGAGCCTTGGCGGCACGGAATCGCTCGCCAGCCACCCGGCGGCGATGACGCACTCCGGCATCCCCTTCGACGTGCGCCAGCGCATCGGCGTGCTGGAGACCACGGTCAGGCTGTCGATCGGCGTCGAGCATCCGGACGATCTTATCGCCGACCTGACGCAGGCGCTGGTAGCGGTCTGATAGCTCGCTTGTAGATATCAGGAAAGGGGCGATCGCCTTGGCAGCGTCGGCGGGACAGCACCCCCTCTGGCCTGCCGGCCATCTCCCCCTCAAGGGGGGAGATCAGCAGCTCTGACCATAGCGCCCTGTCTGCAACGCTGCAGATTGGCGAAGGGCGACATGACATCCAATC
>NZ_JAMYQZ010000204.1:0-1010 GCF_040321145.1 Mesorhizobium sp. M0514 | reverse complement strand
ACATGGTGGTGATCTTCGGCGCCTCGGCGATGAGCGATTTCAACGATGTCGTTCCGGCGGCGATCGAGGCAGCAGGTGGCACGGTGATCCGCGCGGGCATGCCCGTCGATCCCGGCAATCTGCTGGTGCTGGGCACGCTCGACGGCAAGCGCGTCATCGGCGCGCCCGGTTGCGCCCGCAGCCCCAAGGAGAACGGTTTCGATTGGGTGCTCGACAGGCTGATCGCCGGCCTCGACGTCACCGCCAAGGACATCGCCGGCATGGGCGTTGGCGGCCTCTTGATGGAAATCCCGACCCGGCCGCAGCCGCGCGAGCCGCTGCCGGCGAGAGCCGGGCTGAAGGTCGAGATCGTGCTTCTGGCCGCCGGTCGCTCCAGCCGCATGGGCGGGCCGAACAAGCTTCTGGCGCTGTTCGACGGCAAACCGCTGGTGCGCCGGACAGTCGAGCGCGCACTGGCCTCGAAGGCAACCAGCACCGTTGTCGTCACCGGCCACCAGCGTGAGCGGGTGCACCAAGCCTTGACCGGCCTCGACGTGATCTTCGCCGACAATCCGGATTTTGCCGACGGCCTGTCCTCGTCTCTAAAAGCCGGCATTGCCCGCGTTGGAGCCGAGGCGGCCGGCGCCATGATCGTCCTCGGCGACATGCCGGGTATCTCATCGGCCGATCTCGACCGGTTGATCGAGGCCTTCCGTAGGGACGGCGGCCGCTCAGTGGTGCGTGCCGCCCATGACGGCCGCCGCGGCAATCCGGTGCTGCTGCCACGCGCGCTGTTTGGAGGCATCGCTCACCTCGAGGGCGACACCGGCGCCCGCCATCTGGTCGAGGCCGAGGGACTCGATGTCATCGACGTCGAGATCGGCGACGGCGCGTCGATCGATGTCGACACCCGCGAGGCGCTGGAAGACGCCGGCGGCGTGCTGCAGGATTGACAAAGCGAAGCCGAAAAACGCATGCCTTTAGCATGGCTCTCTCTTTACTTGCCTCAGCGCTTCTACCCCCCTCTGGCC
>NZ_JAMYQZ010000203.1:0-1147 GCF_040321145.1 Mesorhizobium sp. M0514 | reverse complement strand
GCCGATCCTTGTCGAGGCGGGCGAGGATTACAATGATCGCTTCAATGCCTTCGTCCAGGCCGATACCGATGCCGACTATGTTTCGCTCACGCGGCTCGACAGCGACGACGCGCTGGCGCCGACCTTCATGGAGCGCGTCGAGCACTACGCGCGCCGGGAGATCGAAAAGCGTGTGGTGGACCTGCAGCCGCTCTACATTGCCTTTCCGGACGGCCAGAATTTCGACACGGCAAGCGGACGCTACACGCACCACGACTATGTCACGTCGGCGTTCGGCACGCTGGTCGAAAGGAGATCGCCGGCGATGAGCGGCGTCTACAGCGAGCACCACGCAAAAATGGCGACGCGCTTCAACACCGTCGTGGCGGCATCGAAGGGCGCGCAATGGTGCATCGTCATCCATGACAACAACGCCGCCAACGTGTTGAGGGGGAAGCCGGTCTCGGGGCCCTCCTTTACGGTGGGCCGACCGGGTGTCGAACCCGAGGTGCCAGCGCGAAGGCAAAGCGCGCCACGACAGGCAACCCAGCCCCGCATGGCGCCGCGGACCGCGGGCAACTTCATCCGGTTTCTGCTCGGACGACCGATGGCTCTGCGGAAGTAGCGGGCGCTTTACCCTCCCCCTTGTGGGGAGGGTCGATCGCGGAGCGGAGCAGGGTGGGGGTCTTCGCCAACCGTCGGCGCTCACCCCCCACCCCGTCTCGCCATCTCCGCTTCGCTCCGATTGCGCGCCGACCCTCCCCACAAGGGGGAGGGTGGCCGCTCAGCCGTTGGTTGTCGCAGATCAGCGGAATGTACTAAGTGTCGGTCCATGGACACCGGCCTGAAGAAATACATCGCCATACGCTACAACATCGCCGCTGGCTTCAAGCCAAGCCAGTGGGACGGAAAGGGCCGCGCCAATCTCGACCCGGTCTGGCTGGTCGAGCGCCTGGCGTTGTTCGACACCTATTGCGCGTCGTCGCTCGAAGGCCAGTCGCTGAAGGATTTTACCGTCCTTGTGGCGTTCGATGCCGATACGCACGAGAACTATATTCGCACCGTGTGCAGCTGCGTGGCCGGTGTCGACGTCAGGCCGATCCTTGTCGAGGCGGGCGAGGATTACAATGATCGCTTCAATGCCTTCGTCCAGGCCGATACCGATGCC
>NZ_JAMYQZ010000202.1:0-1232 GCF_040321145.1 Mesorhizobium sp. M0514 | reverse complement strand
TATCCATCAGGGAGAGATACTAAATCGTACTGGCGCGCGAGTTGGCATGATCGGGCAGGGCGGTCACGGTGGTCCTACTTGCCGAGTTGGATCTATTGGCCGCGCTACTCGATTGCCGCTGGTGCATTCCAGGCACATCAATTTGTTTTGGACTGGATGCGCTCGTAGGTCTGCGAGCTCGAAACGTCGGTGCCGGAAATGGGTGGTCGCTCGCATGCTAGGCAACGTGCTGCTGGATACGCTCGTCGGAAGTGTCCCAATTCTCGGCTCGATCTTCGATGTGTATTTCAAAGCTAACAATCGCAACATCAGACTGCTGCGCCGTCACCTCAACAAAGTAATCCGGACAGGGCCCGCTTACCTCCGCTGTGAATAGCAGGCGCGTGATCCTTCGATCACGCGCCTGCATATTCGAGGATGTGTGCAAGGTCGATTTTTGAGGCTCAGCGTTTAATCATTCGCGCCACGGCAATCAAAATACACGCGCCGATGAAGCCTGCGACAAGATAGCCGAGCCAGCCGGCCAGCGATACGCCCAGCAGCCCGAGAAGGACATTGGCGACGATCGCGCCGACGATCCCCAAAATGATGTTCATAAGCACGCCCATGTTGCTTTTCATGAACATCTCGGCAAGCCAGCCGGCGATACCGCCGATGACGATCGCTGCTATCCAACCCACACCTGGATTTTCCATATTTTCCCCTTTTCCTTGAACCTCAGTTGGTTCGGCCGGAGAACGTGCCAAACGCCAATAAAGTTCCGGGATATAGGGTGTTCCATCGTTCCCCGCTCATACCGGATATCTCAGTCTGAAGTCCGCCCCACCTGAAGGAACCATTCGCCTCGCTCCCACTTTCTCCCGAAGCCAATTCGGGCGAAGGGAGCATCACGATGAAAACGCTAGCCGAAATTTTTGAACATACCCTCCAGGACATCTACTATGCGGAGAACGCGATTACGAAGGCGCTACCCAAAGTAGCTGCCGCCGCGAACGACGCCAAGCTGAAGAAGGCGGCCGAGGATCACCTCGCTGAGACAAAGGGGCAGATCAAGAAGCTGGAGCAGGTGTTCAAGTCTATCGGCAAGAAAGCCGTCGGCGAGAAGTGCGACGCCATTGAGGGGCTCATCAAGGAAGCCGACGGACTGATGGAGGAAGCGTCAGGTACAGCCCTCGATGCGGGCCTGCTGGCCGCCTGCCAGGCCGTCGAGCACTACGAGATTTCCCGGTACG
>NZ_JAMYQZ010000201.1:0-1281 GCF_040321145.1 Mesorhizobium sp. M0514 | reverse complement strand
CTGTGCAATACAGGAACCAGCCCTTAAACCTACCAGCTCAATGAACCGTCCAACTTTATGGGGTCAGTTCACTTCACGCGGGCTTTTTGCGTTCGGACCGTGGTCGATGGCGATTTTAACCTGCACCAGGGGTCGGAAGCAGGCGAAGCCGACGCCGTGGGACAGAAAAGCCAAATCATGACCCCCAACCGCCAGTAGCTCGCAAGCCTTTTTGTATTCGGCACCTTTGCCCACGCGAAGCCGGTTGGCTCCCGGCTCTGTCAGCGCGGCAACCGCCACGCGCCGGCGCGATGATGACCGGACGCTTTGGACCCTGCAAAACCAGGCGACGAACCATTCTCTCGCCATCAGATCTTGGAAAACGAACCGTGATCGTGCGCTTCCAATCATTGCTATTATTGCTACCGGGCTTGATCGGCGCCATAATCTTCCAGGAGGTTGCCGTGCCCGACTACGCTCTGAACGAACCACTATGAGAGCTTCATCAGGAAGCAGCTCGAATCAGGCCGCTACAACAATGCCTGAGATGTTCGCGCCGGGCTACGTATGCTCGAGGATTTCGAGGCGGAGCGGGAGAGATGGGCTGCGCGAGGAGGTTCCGGCGCGCCTGACCGAGCTCCGGCAGGATCCGGCTAAGGGCATCCCTGTCGAGACGGTTTTTTCGCGACTCGAGGCGCGTCATCACGCGAAGCAGGCGAAAGCCAAATAGGCAATGGAGTACCGCATTGTCTTCCACCCCAAGGCGGAACTGAACTCGGCCAGTTCTATGACGACGTAGCCGACCCGTGCGTCGCCGGCGATCGCTTGGAATTTCGTTGTCGGCATGCGCGACCATTGCCTGAGCGTGTCGACTTTTCCACAGTGCGGCACAGAGCGGGTCGAGATCATGCCTGGTCCGCGGATCATCAGCTGGCGACGTGCCGTCAGCATTGCTTTCGCAGTCGATGCCGAACGGGTCTGGTCCTGGGTATTTTTTCGCCGGCCGCAACATCACGGCGGAATTGCTGGAAGGCCGGCTCTGAAGCGCTGCTTAGGCTGGCGTGGGGATCGACACTCGCCAGGAGGCGATTCTCAGGCCGATGGCACGCACCTGCCGCCGCCTAGGTGGGAGCTTGGTAGAAGAGTGATCCTCAGCGGAACACCACTCACAATTTCAGCCAAGCCAGCTCACGAATTTCCGCCCCGTGGATATCTCCACGAGAAATCAAAAAAACATCGTCGATGACTGTTGACAGTTCTGGTTGGTGGCGACTATATACGCCTCACGAACGAGGGCGGTGC
>NZ_JAMYQZ010000200.1:0-1293 GCF_040321145.1 Mesorhizobium sp. M0514 | reverse complement strand
TGCCCTTCCCGAGAGATGGGTGACAGTTCATTCCGGAGACATGGGTTACACTTTCGGCCCTTTGCAAGGAGAGCAAGGTGCCTTGGAAGGAGTGTAACGTCATGGAAGAGCGGCTGAAGTTCATTGCCCGGCTGCTGGACGGCGAGAAGATGGCGGTGCTTTGCCGTGAGTTCGATATCTCGCGCAAGACCGGCTACAAGATCCTCACACGCTACAATGACAGTGGCCTTGAGGGGCTGACGGATCGATCACGCCGACCCTACCGCCACGCCAATCAGCTTCCGTTTCAAATCGAGAAGCTGATTGTGCGCCTCAAGCAAGACAAGCCGACCTGGGGTGCGCCAAAGATACGCGAACGGTTGGCCCGGCTGTATCCTGACGTTCACCGGCCTGCGATCTCGACGGTGCATGCGGTTCTCGACCGCCATGGCCTGGTCGAGCGCCGCAAGCGAAGGCGCAACAGGGCGATGGGAACACCACTTTCAAACGGCTATCGGCCCAACGATCTGTGGTGTGCCGACTACAAAGGCGAGTTCATGCTCGCCGATCGGCGCTATTGCTACCCGCTGACGATCACCGACTTCGCCAGCCGCTATCTCATCGCCTGCGAGGCGTTGTCGACTACCAAGGAAGCCTATGCCTTCACGGTGTTCGAGAGCGTTTTCAAAGAGTTCGGCCTGCCCAGCGCCATCAGGACCGACAACGGCGTTCCCTTTGCCAGCCCAAACGCGCTGTTCAATCTCAGCAAACTGTCGGTCTGGTGGCTGCGCCTGGGCATCGACATCGAGCGCATCCAGCCGGGCTGTCCGCAGCAGAACGGGCGCCATGAGCGCATGCACCTGACTCTCAAGAAGGAAACCACCAAACCGGCTGGCGCCAATTTCCTGCAGCAGCAGGCCAGGTTCGATGACTTCATCAATGAGTTCAACTCAGAACGCCCACATCAGGCGCTCGACATGGCCTGTCCAGCCGAGCGCTACACGCCGTCACCGCGCATCTATGCCGGCCTGCCGGATCTCGATTATCCGTTTCACGACAAGGCCGTCACCGTCACCACCTGCGGCCGCATCTGCTACAATCGCAAGAAGATCAACCTCAGCCTCGTCTTTGCCGGCCAGACCGTCGGCATCAAACAGGTCGAGGACCATATCTGGCTGGCTTCCTTCATGGATTATGATTTGGGCTACTTCGATGATGAGACATGCAGGCTCGAACCACTCCAAAACCCCTTCGGGCCAAAAGTGTTACCCATGTCTCCGATATAAACCGTAACCTATGTGTCCGGAATGGACC
>NZ_JAMYQZ010000199.1:0-1470 GCF_040321145.1 Mesorhizobium sp. M0514 | reverse complement strand
GCCGTGCTCGATGGCTTCCTGGCAGGCGGCCTCGACCGCGCTCAATCCGTCGGTCAGCACGCAGGTGAGGATCGCCACCATCTGCCGGTCCCCGTCATCAACCGCCTTGAGCTTGCGGCGCACCTTCTCCATGGCCGACGGCAGCACCCAGCCAAGGAACGGCGCGCCGTTGCGCAATCCGCCCGGCTTGCGGGCCAGCACCGGCACGTAGTGCCAGGGATCGTAGATGACCTCGTTGCGGCCGAAGCAGCGGGCATGCTCGCCCACGACCACGCCGTCCTGGCGGATAATGATCCGGTCGGCATAAGCATGGATCTCGACCGGCCGGCCGACGGCACTCGACAGCACCGAATATTTGTTGTTGTCGAAGCGCACCGTGCAGGTCTTCGACACCGACGCGGGAATGCAATGGAAGCCGTCGAAGCGACCGGCATAGGGAATGAAGCTGGCGCGCTCTTCTTCGAACACCTCCCAGACCGTGCGCTCGCCCTGTTCAGGATGCCGATGCGCCTTGGCATAGGCAACGCATTTATCGGCCAGCCAGCCGTTGAGATCCTCCAGCGTCTTGAAGCGCAGCCTCGGTGTGAAGAAGAAGCGCTCGCGCACCAGCCCGACCTGGTTCTCGACTTGCCCCTTCTCCCAGCCGGCCGCCGGTGTGCAGGCCTCCGGCTCGACAAGATAGTGCCCGCACATCTGCGCAAAGCGGCGGTTGTAGCGGCGATCCCTGCCGATGAAGATCGTGTCCACGGCCGTCTTCATGTTGTCGTAGATGCCGCGCGTGCAGGCGCCGCGGAAGAAGCTGAACGCCCGGTCATGGGCGTCGAACACCATCTCCTGCGTTTCGCGCGGATAGGCCCGCACGAAGAACATACGGCTGTGGCAAAGCCGCATGTGCGCCACCTTCACCGTGACCGTCACGCCGTCGAGCAGAACGATCTCGTGGCTCCAGTCGAACTGGTAGGCCTCGCCCGGCGCAAAGCTCAACGGAATGTAGGCTTCGGCCGCGGCGCTGCCGCGATCCGCCTCCCAACTCTGAGCATGCCGCCACACCGAACTGTAGCTGCCGTCATAGCCGAGGCCGCGAAGCTCCTCAAAGATGCGGATCAGTGTCAGCCGCTCCCGCTGAGACTTGGCCGCATTCGCCGACAGCAGCCGATCCAACTCGTCACGCCAGGCGCCCATCCGGGGATAAGGCTGATGCTTGCGCTCGTAACGGAACTCTGTCTCCTCTGAACGCAAAACTTTGCGCACCACCTTCCGGGAGATCTTCAGCTCCCGGCAGATCGCCTTGATCGACTTTCCCTGCACCAGCGACAGCCGGCGTATCTTTGCAATCGTCTCCACAACCAACATCCAAAACACAAATGCCTCCGACCAAACCGGAGGCATCTTGATGACCCCTTCGTTAAGGGGTCCCGTTTGGACGAAAATCACCCCTCAAACAGGGTCCTCATTCCATGAAAAATCACA
>NZ_JAMYQZ010000198.1:0-1732 GCF_040321145.1 Mesorhizobium sp. M0514 | reverse complement strand
GCTGTCGGCGCGCTTTGCGGATCGCTGGTCAGGAACACGGCGGTGCCGGACACCAGCTGCGGCTTCTTCTTCAGCAGATTGCCGGCGAGGAAATCGAGCGGGATTTCGTTGCGCCGGGTCTTGTCGAACAGATAGCGGCTGCCGCGCACCCAGGTCCACATCGCCAGAACGATGGTGAAGGCCACCGCAAGCGACGCCCAGCCGCCCTCGAACACCTTCACGATGTTGGAGGCGAAGAAGCCGATGTCGATGAAGCCGAACAGCGCCGTCATGGCGACCGCCACCCACAGCCGCCATTTCCAGATGCGGGTCATGACGACGAACAGCAGCACCGTCGTCACCAACATGTTGCCGGTCACCGAGATGCCATAGGCGGAGGCGAGCTTGCTCGACTCGCCGAAACCGACGACCAGCAACATCACCGCCAACGCCAGCAAAACATTGACGCGCGGCATGTAGATCTGGCCCGACTGCCGTTCCGACGTGTGCAGGATTTCGAGGCGCGGCAGCATATTGAGCTGCACCGCCTGCCGGGTCAGCGAGAAGGCGCCGGAGATCACCGCCTGGCTGGCGATAACCGTCGCGGCAGTGGCCAGCACCACCATCGGGATCAGCGTCCAGCCTTCGTTCATCTCGAAGAATGGGTGGCCGACGTGACCGTTCTTCGCCAGCACGAAAGCGCCCTGCCCGGCATAGTTTAGCAGCAGGCAGGGAAACACGATGGCCAGCCAGGCGAGCACGATGGGCTTGCGGCCGAAATGGCCCAGATCGGCATAAAGCGCTTCGGCACCGGTGACGGCGAGGAAGATGGCGCCGATGGTCACGAAGGCGACATCGGGCGAATTGATCAGGAAGGCGACGATGTAGTGCGGGCTGACCGCCCACAGGATTTCGGGATCGGCGATGATGTGGTTCAAGCCCGAAAGACCGATAGCCAGGAACCAGACCGCCGTGATCGGCCCGAAGATCAGCGCCACACCGCCGGTCCCGAAGCGCTGCACCGAAAACAGGATCGCAAGGATGACCAGCGTCAGCGGCACGACGTAGGGCTGGAAGGTCGGGGTAACGACATTCATGCCTTCAACCGCCGAAAGCACCGAGATTGCCGGCGTGATGACGGCGTCACCGAAGAACAATGACGCGCCGACAATACCGATGGCCAGGATGATCGCCGAGCGGGTCGGGAAACTGCCGCGCGCCAGTGCCATCAGCGACAGCACGCCGCCCTCGCCTCGGTTGTCGGCTCTGAGCACAAACATGATGTATTTGATGGTGACGATAATCGTCAACGACCAGATGATCAGCGACAGCACGCCCAGAATATCGCCGCGCTCGGCGATTTCGCCGCCGGAGGACGCAACAAGCGCTTCCCGGAAGGCGTAGATCGGGCTGGTGCCGATGTCGCCATAGACCACACCGAGCGCGCCCAGCATCAGAACTTTGGTGCTGTGCTGTTCGATTTCGGGATGGCTCGATTGTTCGACGGGTTCTGCCTCAATACCAGCATTGGTAAGGGCCATGGACGACACTCCGATAAGCGCGCGGTGCTCTACGCTTGCTGCGATGCAATATCAAGTGCCGTGACGGTAGGGCTACCATGTTCCCAGCGCAGGGCTTGCCCCGCAATGACCGGTGCGTGGCGTCAAAGGCTGCCGGAAACCTCAGATCGCCACCTGCGTGCCGATCTCGACCACACGTCCGGTCGGGATCTGGAAATACTCCGTCGCATCGG
>NZ_JAMYQZ010000197.1:0-1862 GCF_040321145.1 Mesorhizobium sp. M0514 | reverse complement strand
ACCCGGGCAGGCGGCGCTATTTCGCCGCGAAATCGCTTGCCGACGAGCGCGGTGAAGGCGATCCCTTGCCCTGCGCCATCATGGAGGACGGTGACGACGCCGATGCGCTCGAAGCTTCCTGATCGAAAACCTCGCCCGCCTCGATCCTGACGAAGTATGGCAATGGGAGACGTTTCGCGGCTTGTCAGGCAAGGCCGCACCGTTCTCGACATCGCTGTGACCTTCGGCATCACTGATCTCAAGGTCAAACGCATTCTGGCGCTTGGCGACCTCTTGCCCAAAATCCGCGAAGCCTATCGGCGCGAGGAGATCGACACCGAGCCGGTGCGCCATCTCACCATGTCTTCCAAGGCGCAGCAGAAGGACTGGCTGGCACTCTGTGCCGATCCCGATCAATACGCGCCGCGTGGCTATCAATTGAAGCAATGGCTGTTCGGCGGCCAGTCGATTTCCACCAAGGTGGCACTGTTTGCCATCGAGGAGTATCCCGGCCTGATCACCTCGGACCTGTTCGGCGAGGACAGCTATTTCGCCGATGCCCACCTGTTCTGGCAAAAGCAGAACGAAGCGATTGCCACCAAACGCGACACCTATCTCAACGAGGGCTGGAGCGAGGTTGTGCGCTGGAACCGGGCCAGTATTTCCACGCATGGGACCACGAGAAGACCCCGAAGAAGAAGGGCGGCAAGATCGTCATCACTGTCTCGCATCGCGGCGAGGTCGAGTGTCACGAGGGCTGGCTGTCACGCAAGGAAGCCCGCCGCGCCCGCGAGGGCGGCGAGCAAGAAGAAACAGCCGCCAAGCTGCCGCGCCCCGAAGTCACCGGCCCGATGCACAACTATATCGATCTGCATCGCCATGCCGCCGTGCGCGCGGCCATGCTCGACCATCCCGCCGTGGCGCTGCGCCTCGTGGTGGCGCACGCCATCACCGGTTCGGGCCTGTGGCAGGTGCGGCCTGAGCCGCAGCGCGCAGCCAACGAGACGGTGACTGCCAGCCTTGCCGGCTGCAAGGCTGAAGCCGCATTCGGCAAAAAGCGGCGCGAGGTATTGGCCCTGCTCGGATCACCGGATGAGGATAGCTTGGTCGCCGGCGGCGATGGCGACGCCGTTGCTATCGCCGGCGTGTTCGCGCGCCTCTTGGCGCTCTGCGACGACGATGTCATGCGCGTTCTCACCCTTGTCATGGCCGAGACGCTTGCAGCCGGCAGCGCCGTCGTCGAGGCGCTCGGCAACCACCTGAACGTCGACATGGGCATATGGTGGCAACCGGACGATGCCTTCTTCGACCTCTTGCGCGACAAGGAAATCGCCAATTCGATGCTGGCCGACGTCGGCGGCAAGCTGGTCGCGGACGGCAATGTCGCCGAGAAGGTCAAGACGCAAAAGAACATCATCCGCGACTTCCTGGCGGGCGAGAATGGCCGCCCCTGGGTCGAGACCTGGCTGCCGCGCTGGATGAAATTCCCGGCCGAAAGCTACACCAGCCGCGGCGGCTCCGCACCGCCGATCAGTGGACACAGGTGCAGCCGCTGTTCGTGCGCGAATAGTCGATCAGGGCCCGAGCGGCGGTTCTCTCGATTACCGCCGCTCAGGTCGCGCGCGCCGCTACGGGCCACGCCGGCTGCCGATTGGGCGTCTTGTCGAGCCAGTGCCGCGCGCGAGAAATTCCGACGCCAGTTCGCCCCATTTCTGCAGCCCCGCACCGCGCCGGGTTGCTTGCTGAGGCGCCAAAGGCCCATGGGGCCAAAATTGTCCGATCCGGCTGCCGACAGAGCCCGCGCAGCCGGCGCTCTGCATTGCGGCCGGCTTCTTGTGTCACCGATCGCGCCACCTGTCTCCATTGTGTCTCGGGGACCATTC
>NZ_JAMYQZ010000196.1:0-1954 GCF_040321145.1 Mesorhizobium sp. M0514 | reverse complement strand
CGAAGCGCCGGGTGGGGTGATGGCGCCGGCCTCGGTTCAAGTCTCAGAACTTGCCGGCCTTGATGTAATCGATAAACGCCCGTAGCGGCGCTGGAACCAGACGCCGTCCGGGATAGTACAGAAATGGTCCGGGAAAACTCTGCCACCACGGTTCGAGCACGGGCTCCAGGGCGCCGCTTTCGAAGTGAGGGCGAAGCCAGCCCTCGAAGAGAGCGACGATGCCGCTGCCGGCAATGGCCGCATGGACGGCAAGATCGCTCGCCCCGCCGATCCGCACGATCAACGGCCCCGTCGTGTCGACCCGCACCACCTCGCCGTCGCGCTCGAATTCCCACGGCAGCATCGCACCGCTGGCAAAACGACCGCGCAGACAAGCATGGCCAAGCAGGTCGCTCGGGTGCTGCGGCCGCCCATGGCGCTCGAGATAGGCGGGGCTGGCGCCAGTGGCGAAGCGCTGGACGCGCGGTCCGATCGGCACCGCGATCATGTCCTGCTCCAGTCGCTCGTCATAGCGGATGCCGGCGTCGCAGCCGGCCGCCAACACGTCGACGAAGTTCTCATCGGCGATGACCTCCAGCCGAATGCCGGGATAGGCGGCGAGGAAGCCCGGAACGATGTCGGGCAATATCAGCCGCGCGGCGCTGACCGGGACGTTGAGGCGCAGCGAACCGGCCGGCCTGTCCCGAAAGCCATTGACCACGTCGAGGGCCGCCTCCACCTCCGACAGCGCCGGGCCAAGCCTTCCCAAGAGGCTGAGGCCTGCGTCGGTTGGAACAACGCTGCGTGTGGTGCGGTTGAACAGCCTGACGCCGAGTTGCGTCTCCAGGCGGCGCACCGCTTCGCTCAGGCCCGACGCGCTGCCGCCGCCTGCGCGAGCCCCTTCGCGAAAACCGCCGGCACGCGCCACCGTCACGAAAGCGTTCAGATCGCCAAGGTCCATCATTGTTCGCCATTCCGCACAAGCTGTACGGATTGTACCTTATTATCCCGAGGTTGAGCAGCGTCTATCTTCGCCTCCTCAAAGGAGACCGACCATGTCCACCATCCAAAAATCCGGCACATTCACCCTCGGCAGCCACACCGTGAAACGGCTCGGCTACGGCGCCATGCAACTTGCCGGCCCGCACGTTTTCGGTCCGCCGAAGGATCATGACGCGGCCATTGCAGTGCTGCGCGAAGCGGTGGCCTCCGGGGTCAACCACATCGACACCAGCGACTATTATGGCCCGCATGTCACCAACCAGCTGATCCGCGAAGCGCTGGCGCCCTATCCGCAAGACCTCGTCATCGTCACCAAGATCGGGGCGCGGCGCGGCAGCGACGGCTCCTGGCTGCCTGCCTATTCCGCCAAGGAACTAGAGCAGGCCGTGCACGACAATCTCAGGAATCTCGGCCTTGAGGTGCTGGATGTCGTCAATCTGCGCATCATGTTCGGGGTGATGGGTCCGGCCGAGGGCTCGATCGAGGCGCAGTTGACCGCGCTTGCCGAACTGCAGCGCAAGGGCCTGGTGCGCCATATCGGCCTGAGCAACGTCACCCCAGCGCAGGTCGAGGAAGGCCGTGGGATCGCCGAGATCGTCTGCGTGCAGAACCAGTACAATCTGGCGCATCGCGACGACGACGCGTTGATCGATGAACTGGCGCGCGCCGGTATCGCCTACACGCCGTTCTTCCCGCTCGGCGGTTTCAGCCCGCTGCAGTCGTCGACCTTGTCGGATGTGGCCGCGCGGCTCGGCGCCACACCCTTGCAGGTCGCGCTCGCCTGGCTGCTGCGCCGCTCGCCGAACATCCTGCTGATCCCGGGGACGTCGTCGGTCGGGCATTTGAGAGAGAACCTGGCGGCGGCGGAACTGGAGCTGTCGGCTGATGTGCTGAGGGAATTGGATGGGGTGGCGAAAGCGGCGTGAAGATTTTGCGGGCGGCGCTGTCACCCCACCCGCGCCTTCGGCGCGAC
>NZ_JAMYQZ010000195.1:0-1986 GCF_040321145.1 Mesorhizobium sp. M0514 | reverse complement strand
CGGTGCCGGACACCAGCTGCGGCTTCTTCTTCAACAGATTGCCGGCGAGGAAATCGAGCGGGATTTCGTTGCGGCGGGTCTTGTCGAAGAGATAGCGGCTGCCGCGTATCCAGGTCCACATCGCCAGAACGATGGTGAAGGCCACCGCAAGCGACGCCCAGCCACCCTCGAACACCTTGACGATGTTGGAGGCAAAGAAGCCGATGTCGATGAACGCGAACACCGCCGTCATCGCCACCGCCACCCACAGGCGCCATTTCCAAATGCGCGTCATGACGACGAACAGCAGCACCGTCGTCACCAGCATGTTGCCGGTCACCGAGATGCCATAGGCGGAGGCCAGCTTGCTCGATTCGCCGAAACCGACGACCAGCAACATCACCGCCAACGCCAGCAAAACATTGACGCGCGGCATGTAGATCTGGCCCGACTGCCGTTCCGACGTGTGCAGAATTTCGAGACGCGGCAGCATATTGAGCTGCACCGCCTGCCGGGTCAGCGAGAAGGCGCCCGATATGACCGCCTGGCTGGCGATGACCGTCGCCGCGGTTGCCAATACCACCATCGGGATCAGCGTCCAGCCTTCGTTCATCTCGAAGAATGGGTGGCCGACGTGACCGTTCTTCGCCAGCACGAAAGCGCCCTGCCCAGCATAGTTGAGCAGCAGGCAGGGAAACACGATCCACAGCCAGGCGACCACGATGGGCCTGCATCCGAAATGGCCGAGATCAGCATAGAGCGCTTCTGCGCCGGTGACGGCAAGGAAGATGGCGCCGATGGTGACGAAAGCGACGTCGGGCGAATTGATCAGGAAGGCGACAATGTAATGCGGGCTGATCGCCCACAGGATTTCCGGGTCGGCGATGATCTGGTTGAGACCGGAAAGGCCGATCGCCAGGAACCATACAGCGGTCACCGGACCGAAGACTAATCCCACCCCACCCGTGCCAAAGCGCTGCACCGCGAACACCATGGCGAGGATGACCAGGGTCAGCGGCACCACATAAGGCTGGAAAGCAGGCGTGACGACGTTCATGCCTTCGACGGCCGAAAGCACCGAAATCGCGGGCGTGATGACCGCGTCGCCGAAAAACAGCGAGGCGCCGACGATGCCGATGCCCAGGATCACCGCCGACCGCTTGGGGAAACTGCCGCGCGCTAGCGCCATTAGCGACAGCACGCCGCCCTCGCCGCCGTTATCGGCGCGCAGCACGAACATGATGTACTTGATGGTGACGATAATAGTCAGCGACCAGATGATCAGCGACAGCACGCCGAGGATATCGCCGCGCTCGGCGACATTGCCGCCCGACGACGCCACCAGCGCCTCACGGAACGCGTAGATCGGGCTGGTGCCAATGTCGCCATAGACAACGCCGAGCGCGCCTAGCATCAGCACCTTGGGGCTTTGCTGTTCGATTGCCGGATGGCTCGACTGTTCGACGGGTTCTGCCTCGCTACCAGTATTGGTAAGGACCATGGACGACACTCCGATAAGGGGCGGCCCTCTACCTTTGCTGCACTGCAATATCAAGTGCCGCAACGTAATGGCTCCGTATGCGGACCGCATTTGTTGCCGCACCGGCGGATTGTCTCATACGAAACCACGATCCCGCTCCCGGGCCATTTCCTCGACGAGACACAGGCTCAAGGGGAACCTGATGGAGGGCCAGACCGGATCAGCGATGATCTGCGGCCGGAAACGATGGCGCTGCTTGTAGCTGACGGCATATCTTTCTACTGTGTGTGTCTGCCAGACGAGTGGGCGGGCACGGAAGTGGTCGCGCTCTACTGCCAGACATGCTCGTCGAACCTGATGAAAACCTGACTTGTACACCCAGCCCAAACAGGTGCGAGGGGTCGGTCTATTACCAAAGGCTCTGAGGGCTGATGGTAGTGTGCTGAGAGTTCTGCACCATGACCAAGACAGAAGGTAAATCGACCAGCGCTGCCGTCAAAGACATTCTGCTTTCGAACCCGGAGGGG
>NZ_JAMYQZ010000194.1:0-2441 GCF_040321145.1 Mesorhizobium sp. M0514 | reverse complement strand
GGGCTGAGGAGACGCCCTCCGCGGTTGGCGAGGCCGCGGTGGCCGAAAGGCTGGCTCGGTTGCAAAAGCAGACGGTCGACGCTGATTTGTCGGGATATTTCGACTCGATTCCGCACGCGGACCTTCTACGATCGCCATGGGAGGCGCAACTCATGACGCAAGGGAGCGGACAAGAACACGCCGCGGCGCCCTACGCCGGAGGCAGTGGGTCGATGCTGGGTGCCTCGGTGCTGCAGCCGGGTCACTCAAGGGCGCGCCATCATGATGCGCCGGATTCGTCAGTGGTTGATCTGAATCCCCTCGCACCGTTCGAGTTGCGTGACCATGCTCGTTCTGTGCCGGCGGCGCCTGCCGGGCCAGCGTTCGCCAGGGCTGAGGAGACGCCCTCCGCGGTTGGCGAGGCCGCGGTGGCCGAAAGGTGGGCTCTGTTGCAAAAGCAAATGGACGAACCAGTGCATGATCCCGGCCCTCAAGTGGATACATCGCCATGGGAGGCGCAACTCATGGTGCAAGGGAGCGGACAAGAACACGCCGCGGCGCCCTACGCCGGAGGCAGTGGTTCGATGCTGGGTGCCTCGGTGCTGCAGCCGGGTCACTCAACGGCGCGCCATCTTCATGCGCCGGATTCGTCAGTGGTTGATCTGAATCCCCCCTCACCGTCCGAGTTGCGTGACCCTGCTCGTTCTGTGCCGGCGGCGGTGCAGCCAGATCCTCCAATAGGGGTCTCCGGTCCCGACAAGCGTCCTCTTTATTCCAACGATGCGACCGTTGTCGAAGGGCTGAGGTCAGCATTGGAGAGCACGGTCAAGCGCCATGTAAATTCTCTTCTCGGCTTTGGTCGTTGGCTCTTTGATAATAACAGGCCGGGATTTGCTGCTCGGCTTCACGAGGAGTCGCTGGATCCGGATCTCAAGGAGTACGAGAGCAAGAGTGGCTCCTCGGACGTGGCTAGAGCAGTGGGTCATCTCAAGACGTGGGCGGGCGGAGCGCCAGTGCTGGACCGCGCCGCTGTCCGGAATCCCGACCCTGCCGACGCCGCGCTCATCAGAGATTACACAGCGGCTCCCATCAGAGAGTACAAGGCAGCGCCGACCGGGCCGAATCCCGGTACCATTCAGACCTATGGATCTGCTCCTAGACGTTTCAGTGAATACCTGCATGAAAACAACAAGCCGGGGATTGCGGATCGGCTTCACGAGGGGTCGCTGGATGAAGATGCCAAGCGCTATGTGAACTCCGGTGGGATCAGTGCACTAGCTCATCTCCGGAAGTTCGCACCCGGGCGCGAAATTGCCCTTGCTGCTCGTCCGGAAGACGCAGTCGGCATGGAGGCTCGTGCCATTGGGGACGCCGCTGCGCAGCGCAGCGGGCCGCAGGAGGCATTGGGTCGGCCAGAGAAGCCCCCTGGGAAAGCTAAAGACGGGCGGGTGCTCGGCGCATTGGAATTGCTAGGCGACGAACATATCCTGAGGGATTACCAGCTCCTGGAGCAGGAGTTGCAGGGGAATAATCCAGATCTCGCCGCCCGGACGCGGTTCGTGGATCCCCTCGTAGCCAATTATCATCTGCGCTTGGGCTCCGAGAGCGACAGGCTAAGCGCATTCCAGCGCATCGTCCATAATCAGAACGGTAACGACACAGCCGACTTCCTGTTCGTGCCAGTGAGCGATGGCGGTAAGACTCTTGCGGAGCGCGGCACCCATTGGTCGCTGCTGTTCGTTGATCGCAGCGACCGGGAACGGCCGGTTGCCTATCATTATGACTCCGTCAGCGGATGGCATGACCCGCTTGCAAAAAAGCTCGCAAAAAATCTGGGCGTCAGCCTGGAGACCCGCGTGGACTCACCCCGCATCGCCCAGCAGAGAAACGAGGTGGATTGCGGAGTCCACGTGGTGGACGGCACGCGGGCGCTGGTTGGGCGATTGCAAAGATGGCAGCCAGACCTGCCAGACGTGAACCTCAACAACCTCGTCGTCAATCGGCAGGCACTACAAACCCGCCTCAGGGGTGACGATACATTCGGAACGGCAAATAATCTCACGAACTCTGAACTCATGGACCGACAGGCCCGAGACGCGGTTAAGGAAAGCCCCGTTGGGACGTTTCCCCAGCAGATCAAGCGGCTCGGCCAGTCAGCGCCAGACGTTGCTCCCGGGGACCCATTTAAATTTCAAAGTCTTGAGAGCAAGGGGGACGCCGCTGCGCAGCGCAGCGGGCCGCAGGAGGCATTCAGTTGGCCAGAGAATCTCCTCCCTGGGAAAGACGACGCTGTTGTGACATCGTCTTTCGTGCCAACTGGGCACCATCACCAAGCCTCGGATCCCGCAGAGTCCTTTCGTCCCCTGATCTACGGCGACCAGGGCGCGCCGGACGAGCGGATCGCTGCACAGGACAGGAGCAACCAGCTACCAAGCGAGGAGGTCCTCATCAACCGTGAGCAT
>NZ_JAMYQZ010000193.1:0-2514 GCF_040321145.1 Mesorhizobium sp. M0514 | reverse complement strand
ATCTGCAGGCGCAGGTCGGCCGGGAACTCGACAGGCTCGAACTGCTGCTCGAGCAGATCAAGGCGGTCGAGACCGAGCGCGATGCCATGCTCGCGGCCACGGAGGTTGTCTCGCCGGCACCGGCGATGCTGGTCGACCTGAAGGGCATCGGGCCGGAGTTTGCCGCTGTTGTGTGGTCGGAGGGGCTGTCGCGTGACTTCGATTGCCGGCGACAGGTCGCCGCCTATGCCGGCCTGGCGGCGACCCCCTGGCAGAGCGGCTCGGTCGATCACGACCAGGGGGTATCGAAAGCCGGCAATCCAAGGTTGCGAACGACGCTGATCCAGACGGCCTGGCTCTGGCTGCGCCATCAACCGCGATCGGCGCTCACCTTGTGCTTCCAGGACCGGGTCAAACACAACGGCGCCCGTCTCAAGAAGGCGATGACTGTGGCGCTCGCCCGCAAGCTGCTCGTCGCGCTGTGGAAATACGTCAGCGCCGGCGTCGTCATTAAGGGTGCAGTCATGAAGACCGACTGATGCGTTAGCCGAACTGAATTCTGCAAATCTTCCAGGATCCGATCAGTCCTGGCGGATCCAGGTAACCGGGAATATATGCATGGCCCTGAAATGGCTGTAAGCCAGAATGGTCTCCTCCTCCTGAGCCCTTGTCCGCCGCAAGCGGGATGTTGGTGCCGCTGTCTCGAACAGCGACGTATATAAGTTGGATCTGGCTTGGCAACGAGCCGCGTCTTGCAATCGAACTCAGACCGTGGATGCCGCAACAACCGACGGAAACCAAAAATGTCACCCTGACGACAGTTCCGCATTGACGCTCCTATTTGATCTTTTCGCCACGCACGACATCGGCTGCGAGCTGAAGGCGATGTCGCAATGGCTCGATGAGCATCGCGACCTGCTTGGCTTTGTGGCGCGTGATTTGGTGCGGGTCGACGCCAAGGCCACCGGACGGCAGGGCCTGCCTGCCGAAGCGGTTTCGTTTTGCTCTCCTCAAGCTGTACCGGCAACTGAGCTACCAGGAGCTGGCGTTCCATCTCGAGGACTCCGCCTCGTTTCGCGCCTTTGCCCGCCTACCGTGGTCATGGTGCCCGCGGAAGTCGGCGCTGCAAAAGACAATCAGCGCGATCCGGCCCGAGACCTGGGAACAGATCAATCGGGCACTGCTGGCGAGCGCCCGGCAGGCGAAGCTTGAAGACGGCACTGTCGTGCGGCTGGACAGCACCGTGACCTGGGCACTCATGCATGAGCCGAGCCACAGCAGCCTGCTGTGGAACGCGGTGCGCGTAAGGGTGCGCCTGCTGAAGCGAGCTGACGCCTTGTTTGGTGGCGCCAGCCCGGCATGGCGCGATCATTGCCGCGCGGCCAAGAAGCGCCCGCAAGATTCGATTCACACGCGGCCGACCCAAACGCGTCCAACTCTGTCGTGAACTGATCGCAATCGCCGGATCGCCGGCGCGACCCTGGCGTATCTGAAGCAGTCGACCGAGCGATTGGTTGTGGTGACCGGCGAGCCGGTGCCTGCCAGCGAGAAGCTGGTCAGCCTGTTCGAGCCCCATGCAGATATCATCGTCAAAGGCAGCCGCGACACCGAATACGGCCACAAGCCCAAACTGACCACCGGCAGGAGCGGCATGATCCTCGATCTGGTGATCGAGGCGGGCAATCCGCGCGACAGCGACCGGTTGCTGCCGATGCTGGAAGGCTACATCGCCTTCTATGGTCACGCGCCGGGCAGGTGGCCGCCGACGCCGGCTATGCCAGTCGCGACAATCTGGCTACAGCCAAGACCTTGGGCGTTCGCGACCTGGCATTCCGCAAGAAACCTGGTCTCCGAACCGAGGATCGGGTTACATCGCAAGCTGCGCAACTTCGGTGCCGGCATCGAGGCCGGCATCTCATGTCTCAAGCGCGCTTACGGGTTGGCGCGCTGCACCCGGCGCGGCCTTGATCACTTCAAGACCTACGTCTGGTCCTCAATCGTGGCTTACAACCTCGTCCTCTTTACACGCCTCAAGCCGACCTGACGCCGGTCCGCTGTTTGGAATGCATAGCACCGGCTGACGCCGGTCTCGCGGCATGCCCATCATCGCGCTCGCAATGCCATTCCGGCCAAAATCAGCGCCCCTAATCCGTCGGAGGTCTTCAACAGGACGCTCTCAACCAACGATAAGCCATTGTAAACGCCGCAACCGCGGGCACGCTGCAGCCACGCACTTGATCCGGTCGTTTTCGCCGCTTCAGGTCATTATTGGCCTGCAGGTGTGTCGCGCGGCACCGACCCAGTCGAGTCGCCGGGTATTTCCCTCACGAAACTCCGCGCCTCGAATTTTCAATGCGATTGCCGACGAAGTCGAACTGGCAGGAACAGTCCTCGTGTTGGCCCCTGCCCTGCCCGACTTCGCCGAGACCAGCTGGAGACGACCGCGGGGAAATCGCGCAAGCGGTTGTGTGCGTCAAGTTCTGCAAAATGGGCGATCATGAAACTGGTCATGCGGCTTGGCGTAGAGCGAGCTTC
>NZ_JAMYQZ010000192.1:0-2557 GCF_040321145.1 Mesorhizobium sp. M0514 | reverse complement strand
GGAGCCCTTACATGACCGCGGCTACTCAGTCCTTGAACGCGGCGGAGAGCACCGCTGGCATTGGCGGGCCGTCAGGCCGCCGCCTTCACCGCCGGCTGCGCCTTCTTCACCGGGATGCGCACCGACACGATCGTGCCGACGCCTTCGGTCGAGCGGATTTTCAGCGCTCCTCCTTGCAACTCGGCCAGCGAGCGCGAGATGGCAAGGCCGAGGCCGGAACCGGCGTGGTTCTTCGAAAACTGGTTCTGCACCTGTTCGAAGGGGCGGCCAAGCTTGCTCAGTGCCTCCTTCGGAATGCCGCAGCCATTGTCCTCGATGGTCAGCACCAGCGCGCCTGACGTGTTGCGGGCGCGCACCGAGATATGGCCGCCCTGGCCGGTGAACTTCACCGCATTCGACAGCAGATTGATGGCGATCTGCTTGATCGCCCGGCGGTCGGCGAACAGCGTCATCGTATCGGCGATGCGGGTTTCGACCGTGATCGATTTCTCCGCCGCCTGCAGCGAGATCACCCGCACCGTCTCGCGGATCAGCGGGCAGAGATCGATTTCCTCGCGGTCCACCGAGAATTGGCCGGCTTCGATCTTCGACATATCGAGTATGTCGTTGATGACGCCGAGCAGATATTTGCCGCTGCCGTTGATGTCGTTGGCATATTCCTCGTAGCGCGGCGAACCGAGCGGCCCGAACAGGCCTTGTTCCATCAGTTCGGAGAACCCGATGATGGCGTTGAGCGGCGTGCGCAACTCGTGCGACATGTTGGCTAGGAATTCGGATTTGGCCCGATTGGCGGCCTCGGCGCGCTCGGTTTCCTTCATATATTCGCGGTTGAGCTCGACCAGTTCCTTGGCGCGCTCTTCCTCGGCCCGGCGGGCGAGGCTGAGGTCGTGGATGGTCGCCATCAGCCGGCGCTCGCTGTCGACCAGCTTTTCCTGGTGCAGCTTGATCTGGGTGATGTCGGAGCCGACGGAGACCGTGCCGCCGTCCCGGGTCCTCAGTTCGTTGACCTGCAGCCAGCGGCCGTCGGAGAGCTGCCGCTCGAAGGTTGCGCCCCCTTGCGGCCCGTTGGTGTTGGCCAGCCGCCGTTCAGAGGCGAAGGCCAGCATGCGCTCTTCAAGCACGGCGCGCGCAGCGCCCGGCATGACGTCGCGGTCCGACAGGCCGTTGTCCTTCTGGTATTTGGAATTGCACATGATCAGGCGCTGGGCGGCATCCCACAGCACGAAGGATTCGTTGATGTTTTCGATCGCGGTCCGCAGGCGCAGGTCGGCCGCCTCCGAGCGCAGCGCCAGATGCCGCTGCTCGGTGACGTCGACGGCAATGCCGATCAGCTGGATCTCAGGCGCTTCCGGGTCGATCACCTGGGCCCTGGCGCGCATCCACACCCACTGGCCGTCGGCGTGACGCATCCGGAACACCTGGTCGATATGGTCGATCTCGCGCTCGACGATTTTGTTGGCCAGCTCGAACAGGTCGCCGTCCTCGGGGTGGATGATGTCGTCGACCTCGCCGAACGACAGCATCGAGTTGCAGGGCTCGTAGCCCAGCATGTCGTACATCGAGCGCGACCAGTACATCTTGCCGCGCACCATGTCCCAGTCCCACAGGCCGCAGCGACCGCGAACCAGCGCCATGTCGATGCGCTGATGGGCTTCGAGATAGATGCGGTCGGCTGTCTGGGCGCGCGATGCCTGGCCGAAATAGGCGTAGAGGATGATGATCAGCACGCCGGCTGTCAGCACAAACAGCGTGACGTTGAGCGAGACGGTCTTGCGCCAGTTGTCGAACACCGCTTCATGCGGCACCAGCACGGCGGCGGCGTTCTTGCGGTCCCGGGTCAGGCTCACCGCCGCGTACCAGTCCTGGCCGCCGATGCTGACATCCATGACCCCGGCGCGGTCGCCGAACATGAACAGCGGCTGGCCGTCCAGCACCAGGCTGTCCAGCGATCGCCCTTGCCAGCCGGTCGACAGCGGCGACACGGCAATGATCTTGAAGGCGCTGTCGGTGATCACAAGCACATGGCTTCTGCCCATGGCGCCCTGGCGGCTCGTGCTTTCCAGAAGATCAATTGCACCGCTGGATGCCGCGGTCGGGTCGGCCGAGATTGCGTTCGCCATCTGGCCGGCGGCGAGACCTAGCACCGCCTTGCCGTCGCGCTCGGCCTCGTCGCGCTCGTTCATCAGTGACAGCACGCGCAGTGCGGCGATGACGATCAGGAAGATGATGATGAGAGCCGGTATCGAACGGCGCAGAAGGGGTTCGGCAGCCAGGAGCCGCCGGTAGGCTGGTTCAGCGATGAGCCGCGTATTGCCGGCGAGGCCGTCGCCTCGCGCCTTGCGCCGCTCAAAAGCCGTCCCTTCGGGCGCGCCCCACGCGTCCGCCTTGGCCATAAATGGCACTCCCCGAATTTCCGTACGCTTGACGATCCGGCAACACCGCACATCCGAATCGTCTGTAAAGAATCAAAGGTGATTCGCCTTGTCCAGAGGCGCGGCCGAAAAACATTAAAAATTGATTGAAATAACGCTGAAATCCCTCCCCTTGAGGGGAGGGT
>NZ_JAMYQZ010000191.1:0-2678 GCF_040321145.1 Mesorhizobium sp. M0514 | reverse complement strand
CTCTGTCGCCTTCGGCGACATCTCCCCCTCGAGGGGGGAGATTACGCGCCCAAAAACTCGTTCGTAAAATACCCCCCGAAATCCGGCTTCTCCTTCAGAACCTTGCCATCGCCATCGAGCAATATGCCGGCCCTGAAGAGGTAGGTTCCGATCGCCTCGATCTTGGCCCTGGCGATGGTGCCGATGACGCCGTCCTGGCTGCGCAAGAAGTGTCCGTCGACCAGCATTTTCAGCGAAGCGTGGATCAGCGCCGGGTCGGTCAGCGCATCCCTGTTGGAAGCGATCAGCAGATCGCCGGCTTCCTGCGGGTGATCGCAGGCAAATTGGTAGCCGCGCCGCGTTGCCTCGACGAAGGCCGATGCGGCCTTCGGGTTTGCCTGGAGATATGCATTGCTGGAGGCGATCAAGGTGGTGTGCTCGTCGGGCACGCCGTAGTCGGCGTAGCGGAAGCCGCGCTGCCTGACGCCTTTCAACTCGGCAGCGACGCCTTCCCAGGTCGAGACCTCCAGCGTGAAGTCGACCGAGCCGTTGGCCAGCGCCTCATAGGCCGAGGTGCCTAATGTCACCGTCTCGAAAACGCCCTTGCCGCCATCGTGGCGGATGATGGTCGAGATCAGCGTGTTTTCCCAGGCGCTGCCGAAGCCGCCATAGGTCAGACCGTCGAGATTCCTGGGACTCTTGATCTCGCCGCGATCCGCGTTGAAGACCAACCGGCCGGTCTCCTGCTGGACCACGGCGTAGACCGCCTTGAGATCGGCGCCGGCAGCCCGCTGGGTGAACAGGCCGACGCCGGCAATGCCGAAATCGGCGATGCGGTTGGCGACCAGCGTGCCGGCGCCAGTATCGCCATAGGGCAGGATCTCAACATCGAGCCCGGCCTCGTGGTAGAACCCTTTGTCGCGGGCAACGAACAGGCCGACATGGTTGGTGTTGACCGTCCAGTCGAGCGCGACGGTGATTTTTTGCGTAGCCGCATGAGCGCGAGAGGCAAGCGGCAGTCCGGCAGCCAGCGTCAGCAGCAAAGCCTGCCGGCGTGTGAATTCGGTCATGAAAAACTCCTTTGAGCGGTCTGCGGGAACGAGGGCCGGTCAGTCCCGGGATTGAGCAGCGTGTCGAGGATGTCGGCTTCGAGCGCGGCGGCCTGGCGCGCGGCATCGCTGCCGGTGGTGCGCGGGCGCGGCAGCGGCACGGCAATCTCGCCGATGATGCGGGCCGGCCGCGCCGACATCAGATAGATGCGATCGGAGAGGTAGACGGCTTCGCGCACGTCATGGGTGATCAGCAGCGCCGTCCAGCGTTGGCGCTGCCACATGCCTTCCAGCCAGCGCTGCATACCCGCGCGGGTCAGTGCATCCAGCGCGCCAAAGGGCTCGTCGAGCAGCAGCATGTCGCGCTGCTGCACCACGGTGCGCAAAAGGGCGGCGCGCTGGCGCATGCCGCCGGAAAGCTCGGCCGGCCAGGCGCGCTCGAAACCGGCAAGGCCGAACTCAGCGAACAACGGCGCGACGCGTTCGCGCGCCGCCTTTCGACCAAGACCCTGCACTTCCAGCCCCAGCGTCACATTGTCGATGACGCGCCGCCACGGCATCAGCGCGTCGCGCTGCGGCATGAAGGCGAAGGGGCTGCCCTGCAATGGCGCGCCGTCGAAGCGCATGTCGCCCTCGCCTTTCAGCGCGCCGGTCAGCAACTGGAACAGCGTCGACTTGCCGGCGCCGGAAGGGCCGAGGATGGAGACGAACTCGCCGGCCGCGACATGAAGCGAAATGCCGGCGAGCACCTCAAGCGCGCCGAAGTTCTTCCTGATGTCCCGGAGTTCGAGCCGCGTCATTGACGGTTCTCTTCTGCAGCTTCAACCTTGCCGTCGCGGCTTTCGCTCCCTGCATTCTCCCAAGGCATGGCGAAGCGCTGGACGAGCACCGCAATGGCGAACAAGACAAGCGTGAGCGCGGCGCTGACGGCGACCGCGGCGAGCACCAGATCGGGCCGAAAGTTGTTCTTGGCATTGAGCATGTAGATGCCCAGCCCCTTCGCCGCCCCCGCATATTCGGCGAAGATCGCGCCGACGACGGCGTAGGTGATGGAGATGCGCAGCCCGGCGAAGAAATAGGGCAGCGCCGAAGGCAGGCGCGCCAGCCAGAAGATGCGCCAGCGCCCTGCCCCCATGGTGGCGAGCATCTGCGAAATCGCCTTGCTGGTCGCGGCAAAACCCTCGACCAGCGCCACCATCATCGGGAAGAAGGTAACGAGCGCCACAAGCAAGATTTTTGGCATCAGCCCGAAGCCGAACCACAGTACGATGAGCGGCGCAATCGCGACCAGCGGCAAGGTCTGGCTGACAATCAGCAGCGGAAACAGCGCGCGGCGCAGCGGGGCCAAGAAATCGACCAGCGCCGAAAGCACGAAGGCAGCGACCAACGAGCAGGCGAAGCCGGCTGATGTGGCGCGGATGGTGGGCAGCGTGTTGTCGGCAAGGGCAGCGCGATGCTCCCAGGCCTGCTGCAGCACGCGCGACGGCGCCGGCAGCATGGTGGGCGCAGCGCCACCATAGCGGGCGTAGAGCTCCCACGCCGCGAGGAGCAGGGCGGAGGCGCAGGCGGCGGGGATGGTCTTGGCGATGGCTGCGGCTAATCTCCCCCCTCGAGGGGGAGATGTCGCCGAAGGCGACAGAGGGGGTCGTC
>NZ_JAMYQZ010000190.1:0-2689 GCF_040321145.1 Mesorhizobium sp. M0514 | reverse complement strand
GGCGTTTCCCGCCGAGGGCAAGATCAAATACGTCGCCCGCGATTCCATCCTGGAGTTCAAGGCGCTGCCCGAATATCACGAGCCCGAGTGGGTCACCGAGAAATACGTCAAGACTGGCAAGCTGCCGCCGGTCAAGGATCGCCTGCCGAAGGAGCCGCTGGTGTTCAAGACCGGCAACATGCCGGACGGCATCGGCGTTTATGGCGACACCATGCGCCACGTCATTGGCGGCCGGCCGGAAGGCTGGAATTATGGCGCCGGCCAGACCCAAGGATGGGGCGGCATCGACATCGGCCTTTCGGAATGCCTGACGCGCACCGCGCCTTTGTTCCAGGTCGAGGCCAAGGACACCGAGCCGCTGCCCAACCTCGCCAGGAGCTGGGACTGGTCGAAGGATGGCCACACGCTGACCATGCACCTGGTCGAAGGCGCCAAATGGTCTGACGGCGTTGCCTTCAATGCCGACGATGTCATGTTCTACTGGGACGATGAGGTCGTCGACCCCAATGTCTCGCCGTTGAACGGCGCCACAGCGGAAACCTTCGGTGTCGGCACGACGCTGAAGAAGGTCGACGATTACACCGTCGAGTGGACCTTCAAGGACGCTTTCCCCAAACAGTATCTCTACGCCATGGCCTATGGCACCTTCTGCCCCGGCCCAGCGCATATCCTCAAGCCGCAGCATCCGAAGTACTCGAAGAATACCTACGAGCAGTTCAAGAACGCGTTCCCGCCGGAATATATGAACATTCCGGTGATGGGCGCCTGGGTGCCGGTGGAGTATAGGCCTGACGACATCATCGTCTTGCGCCGCAATCCCTACTACTGGAAGGTCGACGAGAAGGGCAACCAGCTGCCCTATCTCAACGAACTGCACTACAAGCTGTCGACCTGGGCCGACCGCGACGTGCAGGCGGTGGCAGGGGCCGCCGACTTCTCCAACCTCGAGCAGCCGGAGAATTTCGTCGCTTCGCTGAAGCGAGCGGCGGACAAGGACGCGCCGGCCCGGCTCGCCTTTGGCCCGCGCTTGATCGGCTACAATCTGCGCATGAACTTTTCCGCCAATGGCTGGGGCAATCCCGACGAACGCGGCCAGGCGATCCGCGAGCTCAATCGCAATGAGGACTTCCGCAAGGGCATCACCATGGCGCTCGACCGCAAGGCGCTCGGCGACTCGCTGGTCAAGGGGCCGTTCACCGCCATCTACCCCGGTGGCTTTTCCTCGGGCACCAGCTTCTATGACCGCAACTCGACTGTCTACTATCCCTTCGACATCGAGGGCGCCAAGGCGGAACTGGCCAAGGCTGGTCTCAAGGATACGGATGGCGACGGCTTCGTGAACTTCCCGGCCGGGACCGCCGGCGGCAAGAATGTCGAGATCGTGATGCTGGTCAACAATGACTACGGCACTGACAAGAGCCTCGCCGAAGGCGTCGTCGGCCAGATGGAAAAGCTTGGCATCAGGGTCGTGCTCAACGGCCTCAACGGCACCCAGCGTGATGCGTCGCAATATTCCGGCCGCTTCGACTGGCTGATCAGGCGCAACGAGCAGGAGCTGACCTCCGTCGTGCAGAACACCGTTCAACTCGCGCCCGTCGGACCCAAGACCAGCTGGGATCACCGCGCGCCCGAAAGCGGCGTGGTCGACCTGATGCCGTTCGAAAAGGAGCTTGTCGATATCGTCAACAAGTTCGTCTCCTCGTCGGACAATGACGAGCGCGCCAGCCTGATGAAGACGTTCCAGAAAATCTCGACGGAGCATGTCTACAATATCGGACTGACCGAATATCCCGGCGCCCTGATCATCAACAAGCGCTTCTCCAACATCCCGCAGGGAACGCCGATCTTCATGTTCAACTGGGCCGAGGATTCGATCGTGCGCGAACGCGTCTTCGTCGCCGCCGACAAGCAGCAGAAATACGAACTCTTTCCCGACCAGCTTCCCGGCAAGCCCGGCGACAAGGGTCCGACGAACTGAGTTTCCTCCCCTGGCTGACGCCCGGCCGCGCTGCGCGCGCGGCCGGGACGGAGTAAGGTCAGCGGCAACAGATTAGATCCAAGGAGGAGAAACGGTCCGATGCTGCGATTCCTGGCCATGCGCATAGCATCGGCGGTGCCGGTCATGGTCATCCTGAGCCTGGTCACCTTTGCCATCATCCAGGCGCCGCCGGGCGACTATGCCGACTATATCCGTTCGCAGCTCATCAACCAGGGCGGGGCGTCTTTTGCCGAAGCCGACGCGCAGGCGCAGGCCTATCGGGTCGAGCACGGCCTCGATAAACCGCTGCCCGTCCAGTACCTGAACTGGGTCGCCGGCATCATCACCCGCGGCGATTTCGGCTACAGCCTCTATTACAACAAGCCGGTCGCCGCAGTGGTCGGCGAGCGGCTGCCGCGCACGCTGCTGCTGGCGTTGGTCTGCCACCTGCTGGCCTCGGTGCTCGGCATCACCTTCGGCATCTGGGCGGCGACCAGGCAATACACATGGATCGACTCGGTGCTGTCGGCCATCTCCTTCCTCGGCATGACGGTGCCGCGCTTCCTGATGGCGCTGATCATCGTCTATCTCCTGGTCTTCCAGTTCAACGTGTCGGAGATCGGCAGCTTCTTCTCGCCGCAATATGGCGGCGCGCCGTGGTCGTGGGCGAAATTCGCCGACCTCGTCAAGCATGTCTGGCCGGTGGTGGCG
>NZ_JAMYQZ010000189.1:0-2804 GCF_040321145.1 Mesorhizobium sp. M0514 | reverse complement strand
CACCTGCGCCGTCTGGTGCGGGCGATCCAGATCAACTGGCCGAACATTCGAATCCTGCTCCGCGGCGATAGCCATTATTGCAACCCGCAGGTCATCGACTGGTGCCGCGCCAACGACGTCGACTTCATCTTTGGCCTCGCGCCCACCCCGACCCTGCGCAAGCATGTCGCGGATCTGGAGGCCAGCACGACCGCGCGCTTCGAAGCGTCGGCCAACACAGGCAAGGTCCGCAGGTTCAAGAAGTTCGTTGACGGAGCCCGCGGCGCGGCCGGGCCGGCAGCACTCAGGCGACTATAACGGGCGCAGAGCCGACCCTGCGGCTTCCAGACATTGTCGTGTACAGCTTCAGACCCTCAAGCCGAGCCCGCATGGCTTCGCTTACCTTTTACGGGGCGGCGGTACGTCCAAGCCGGTTCAACAGTTAAGAATTTCGCAAAGACGATACCCCCGGATCCTCGAGCTTCCGCTGCCACTTCCCGCATTTCGCCGAGGCGGTCAATGACCCGCCCTTCACAAGGTTATCCGGCAAGCATCTGGGTGCGAGAGATAATGTTGCCGGAAGCATCTTTCATGGCTTCTACACCTGCCTGAACGCCAGAACCGCGTTCGTGCCGCCAAAGGCGAAGGAGTTGCTCAGTGCCACGCGCACCTTGCGCTCGCGTGCCACATTGGGCGTGACGTCGAGATCGCAATCGGGGTCCAGCTCACGATAATTGGCAGTCGGCGGCACGACGCTCTCGCGGATAGCCATCACGCAGGCGATCAACTCGAGCGCGCCGGACGCGCCGAGGCAATGCGCGTGCATGGACTTGGTAGAAGAAATGGACATTGAGGAGGCGTGCTGACCGAAGACGCGCTTGATCGCCGCCGTCTCGATCTGGTCGTTGGCCTTGGTGCCGGTGCCGTGCGCGTTGAGATAGTCGACATCCTCGGCGTCCAGCCTGGCATCGGCAAGGCAGGCCCGCATTGCTGCCTCCGGCCCCTCGACAGTCGGCGCGACGATGCCGGACGCATCGGCGGAAAGGCCGACACCGGCAATTTCGGCAAGGATGGTGGCGCCCCGAGCCAGGGCATGCTCGTAGCTTTCCAGCACCGCCATGCCGGCGCCTTCACCAAGCGACAGGCCCTGGCGATCGGCCGAGAATGGCCGGCAAGTATCGGGCGAAAGCACGCGGATCGCTTCCCATGCCTTCAGCACACCCCATATGAGCGGCGCTTCGCTGCCGCCGGCAAGCATCACGTCGGCCCGGCCGAGCCTGATCTGGTCCACCGCGCAGGCAATCGCATGGTTTGCCGAGGAACAGGCGGACGTGACGCCGAAGACCGGCCCGCGCAGGCCGAGACTCATGCTGACCTGGCCGGCAGCGGCACCCGGCATCGCCTTGGGTACAGTCAAGAGAGCGGCACGCTTACCGCCCAGAAGGATGGCGCGGTAGGTTTGCTCGATCGCATCCCACCCGCAGCCGCCAACGCCCACCGTCGCACCGAAGCGATAGCTATTTCCCTCTTTGGAGGAAAGTCCGGCCTGACGCATGGCTTCGCGCGCCGCAAGCACAGCGAGCAGGCTGAAGCGGTCCATGGAGATGAGTTGCTTGCTGTCGATGTCATGCTCCGGCAGGGCCTTGATCTCGGCACCGATCCTGACCCTCAATTCATGGAACTCGGAGTTGACGATTGGGCCGATGGCGGAGCGGCCTTCTCGCATCTCTGTCCAACTGGCGGCGGCGTTGGTTCCAAGCCCGCAAATCCCGCCAATCCCAGTAATCACGACGCGCCTGTCCATTCACACCCCCGTAGGGAGCAAGCTGCGCACGGCTTCCACCATGCCCCCAACATTCTGGAGATCCGACCATGCCTCGGCCGTATTCATCTCGATCTCGATGCCGTAGGCCTGCTCCAGGTCCCAGAGAACGTCCGCCAATCCCAGTGAATCGATACCGAGCGAAGTCAGTCCCGTGGCAGCCGTTATTTCGCCGCCCGTGGCAGGCGCTATGCCGCCCTCCGACGCGGCGCGCTTCTTGATCATTGCGATTATTTCGTTGGCGAGTTGATCTGCCATCTTGTTCCTTTCCAGCTTGCGTTTTCGGCGTCGTTCAAAACCCGAGTCGCGTCGCGTTGCCAAAATTGCCCCTCATAGAGCCTGTGCGCCGACCAAGCCCAATGCCCATAGGAACCGGACGAGTTCCGGCTTCTGCGGCGTCAGCCCGATGACGAAGAAAAGTCGCCGGCCTCCCGCTTTTGCGCCAGCACATCAAGAATCTGCGTGTAAATGGATAGGAACCGTCGTCAAACGTCAGCTAAACGCTGCGACGGTGGGTGCTGTCAGCGTATTCACTCGGCACCTCATATGTAATCGAGATGTTTCATAGCTCCGGACCAGTTGCGATCAACTATTGTACCGGTCGCCATTCGTCGGAGAGTTCGACATGATTTGGAGCGCTGCCTCTATTCCCAGTACAATCTCCACCGCACGCGACAGATTTCCTCTTTCGAGCTCTTCTCAAGGGACTCGCCACGCGATAGAGGCAGTGATCGGCGCACGTGAGGTCCTGCCAAGTCCATGCGACATTCCGGAGAATTGGTAAAATCGTTTGTTTCAATCAAATTCATCCACGCTATGGATAGCTAAGACATGCGTTTCAAAGGGCTCGATCTGAATCTTCTCGTCGTTCTCGACGCGCTGCTTAGCGAGCGCGGCCTCACGGCGGCGGCACGCAGCATCAACCTAACCAAATTCATGGGGGTTGGTGGATGTGGCGCAAGCCCGTTGAAATGACGTAGGATTTGGTTGCTTAAGCCGATCC
>NZ_JAMYQZ010000188.1:0-2923 GCF_040321145.1 Mesorhizobium sp. M0514 | reverse complement strand
TATCGGGGCGGTCGGTCTCACATCTCTGACACTCCTTGCCAACACTCTCTCGCAAGGGCCGATAAGCGATACCGTTGCCCACAACATGGCACGCAATGGTCTGCTGCAAGCAGCGCGTTGCAATGCCGAGGTCGTGCAAGCTCTCGGTCTTGGAAAGCGGATCGCTGCCCGATGGCAAAAGGCCAATGCCAAGTGTCTGGCCGCCAACCGGAAAGCTGGGGACGTGGCAGGTGGGCTGGGTGCCATTTCAAAGTCGCTGCGCGTGCTGCTGCAATCGGCCATTCTTGCCGTCGGTGCGTACCTTGTCGTCAGGGAAGAGGCTACGGCCGGGGTCATGATTGCCAGTTCGATCATGATGGGGCGTGCGCTGGCTCCGGTCGACCTCGCCATTTCAAGCTGGAAACCCTTCCTCATGGCGCGCCAGGGTTGGGCGCGGCTGGAGGACCTCTTGGAAAAGGTTCCTGAAACCGCTCCTGTTATGCTAATGCCTGCACCTGAACGCGAACTGCGCCTCGAAAGCGTGACAATCGTTCCGCCCGGTGAAAGCAAGCCGACCGTGACCGGCATTGCGTTTGCCATTCAGGCGGGAAGCGCACTCGGGGTCATCGGCCCGTCGGGCTCGGGCAAGTCGACACTCTCGCGCGCCATCGTCGGCGCATGGACGCCGGTCGCCGGGAAGGTTCGCATCGACAGCGCAAGCCTCGATCAATGGGACCGGGAAGCACTAGGCCGTCACATCGGCTATCTGCCACAAGGTGTTGAATTGTTCGATGGCACCATTGCCGAAAACATCGCTCGTTTTGAAGATGATCCTGACCCTGAGGCTATTGTCGCCGCGGCGAAAGCAGCGGGCACGCACGAACTGATCCTCCGATTTGAGCACGGATACGAAACTCCGATTGGTGAGGCCGGATCGGCACTTTCCGCCGGGCAGCGTCAGCTTATCGGTCTTGCCCGGGCCCTTTATCGAGACCCTTTCCTTGTCGTGCTGGATGAACCCAATGCCCATCTCGACGCGGAAGGCGAAGCTGCAGTCGTTAATGCGATCGCCTCCGTGCGCGAGCGCAAGGGCATTGCGGTTGTCGTCGCCCATCGGCCGAGCGCCATCCGCGCCGTCGATTTGGTGTTGGTGATGGAAGGTGGACGGCAGCGATCATTCGGTGCGCGTTCCAAAGTCCTGAAGGCCATCGAGTCTACACAGGATCACGTGGCAGAGCGCGCTGACATGGAGGATGCCGGTGTCCGGCATTCATCAGAACAATGACGTTTCGAGTCCATTCGCCGGCACCTGGTGGCGGGCCTTCTGGCGAGCGTGATCTTTGTGGGAGGAGCCGGAGCCTGGGCGACCTTCACGAATCTCTCCGGTGCGGTTGTAGCGTCCGGACACTTTGTCGTCGTTTCCTAGTGAGAAGATACAGCACCCGACTGGCGGGGTGGTCGGAGAAATCCTGGTGAACCCGGCATTTCGTACTACCTGGTGCGCCTGTCAGTTCCGATCTCGGCTCGCGCGAACGCGCTCCCTAACGTTCCATTGCTCGCAATGGGCAGTGCCGGCGCGACTCGGCAACACAGCCCCATGCCCGTTCTTCCGAGGGCGGCCCAACCAGGACGACCGGTTGCCAAGTTTTCCTGGACCGTTCTTTGAGTGTGAATGTTCGGGCCGATTGCCTGGGCGCGTCCCCGCCGCCTGCGAGCCCGCAACTGCTCAGCAGAAGGGCGAAGTGAACGAGAATGCATCCATTTCGTAAATGTATGCCTATCCAAGCAATCGATTTCTCCAATTGTCCGATGACGAATATGAACGACTCAGGCAGGGGCATCATTAGGAGTATTTTCAATGGCAAAGATTATCGAAGGTGGCCCGGGTTCCGAAACACTCCTCGGCACCGAGGGTGTTGACTGGATCGAGGGTTACCAGGGCGGTGACTGGCTTGACGGTCGTGGCGGCAACGACGAGATCTCGGGTGGCGCGGGCAGTGACCGAGCCATCGGCGGCAAGGGTAACGACCGCATCTTCGGCGGAGATGGCTGGGACGATCTCTCCGGCGACAATGGCCGCTTCAACGCGCGCGTCTCCGGTGAGGACAATGACAGGCTCAGCGGCGGACCCGGCCAGGATGTCCTCTACGTGGGTGACGGCCAGGACACGTTGACCGGGGGCAGCGACAGTGACACGTTCGTGTTCCAGTTCCACAA
Source organism: Mesorhizobium sp. M0514 (assembly GCF_040321145.1). Lineage (NCBI taxonomy): Bacteria > Pseudomonadati > Pseudomonadota > Alphaproteobacteria > Hyphomicrobiales > Phyllobacteriaceae > Mesorhizobium > Mesorhizobium sp. M0514. Next base: position 727 of record NZ_JAMYQZ010000188.1, on the reverse strand, counting down.
TCCGGTGCCTGGGGTTGTCGGGTCGACGTCGGACATTACCACTATCACCGATTTCAACCCGGCGGAGGACAAGTTCGCCTTCGATGCGGTGGGCCTCTACAACGATGGTTTTGGCGCGAACTTCGTCAACAACGCCAGCATACAGTCCGGCTACCCGGTGAGCAGCTTCTACAGCGGTGCGGCCTCGGGTGCGAACGGCGAACACGTCGTGGTGATCACTGGCGAATCTTTCAACTCTGCTAATGAGGCGGCGAGTGCGATCTCCGGCGAGCACGCCGGCGACATCATTGTCTACCAAAGCAGCTACACCGACAGACTCGCAACTCTGGCCTATGTCACCGCCGACGGCAGCGCGCACGAGTTCGCCCACCTGGGCGGTGTGGTCACCGTGGCAGACCTGGGCCTGACCGCGTCCGACTTCACCTTCGTTTGATCCAGAAAACCCATACGGAACCGCGCCCGCCCCGCCCCCCTGGGCGGGCGCTTTCCCGTTTCCGCTACTTGCCATGGGCCGGGGCGCCCGGGAGCAGTCAGCGTGTACAGTGACGAAGCCCTGCGCGTCGCGCTGGTCGTGCACCGAAATCCCACTGAAGGTGTGGAGGCCGAAGCCTGTTCGGGCCCTTGCGGCCGACCACGATGAATCCCTTCCAAACCTTCAGCCGGACGGTGTTGTTGACCCGCTCCATTAAATGCCGGGACCAAACATATTCGGCGGGAGCACTGATCC
>NZ_JAMYQZ010000187.1:0-2981 GCF_040321145.1 Mesorhizobium sp. M0514 | reverse complement strand
CCGGCCCGATCGGATCACATCGTGTCGAGGCCGATCAGCTCGATCTTGTAGCCGTCGGGGTCTTCGACGAAAGCGATGTGGGTGGTGCCGTGCTGCATCGGGCCGGGCTTGCGCGGGATTTTGGCGCCGCGCTTTTCCAGTTCGGCGCAGACGGCGTAGATGTCGTTGACGCCGAGCGCCAGATGGCCGAAGCCGGTGCCGATCTCGTAGGGCTCCTCGCGGCCCCAGTTCAGCGTCAGCTCGACGACGGCTTCCTTGTCCTCGGGGCCGTAGCCGACAAAGGCGTTGGTGAACTTGCCGCCGGGGTAGTCGTCGCGGCGCAGCAGGGTCATGCCGAGCACCTCGGTGTAGAAGGCGATCGACTTGTCGAGGTCGAGCACCCTGATCATGGTGTGCATATAGCGAAAGCCCGGGGCGTCGCTCATTGGGGAAGTCCTCCGAATTCTGTGATTTGCGGGTCTGATCATCCACATCGAACGCTTGGCGGCAAGCCTCGCTTGATGTTCTCAATCAGGGTTGTATGATAACACGACAACGTCGGTATTTGTCCAGTCGTTTTGCCGAGGGGCCCAGAGCCAATCCATGAATGCCGTGCTGCCAACCTCCGCATCGCAGATCGCAGCCCTGGCCGGCCTGCTGCCGAATGGCGGGCTGCTGACCGAGGAAGTGGATCTGGCGCGCTACAGCCGCGATTGGTCGGGCGATCATTTCGGCCGGCCGCTGGCGGTGGCGCGGCCCTCCTCGGTGGATGAAATGTCGGCGCTGATGCGGTTCTGCCATGCCGAGCGCATTCCGGTCGTGCCGCAAGGCGGCCTGACCGGGCTCGTGGGCGCCGCAGTGGCGGCGGATGGCGGCGAGATCGTCATCTCGCTGGAGCGCATGAACCGTATCCGTTCGATCAGCCCGATCGACTTTGCCATGGTGGTCGAGGCCGGCTGCATCCTCGAGGACGCCAAGCGCGAGGCTGAAGCGAGCGACTGCCTGCTGCCGATCACCTTCGGCGCGCAAGGCAGCTGCCGCATCGGCGGCAATGTCGCCACCAATGCCGGCGGCTTCAACGTGCTGCGCTACGGGATGACGCGGGATCTGGTGCTTGGCCTCGAAGTGGTGCTGGCCGACGGCCGCATCTGGAACGGGCTGAAAGTGCTGCGCAAGGACAATCGCGGCTATGATCTGAAGCAGATCTTCATCGGCTCGGAGGGCACGCTGGGCATCGTCACCGCGGCGGCGCTGAAACTATTCCCCAAGCCGACGCAGATCGAAACCGCGCTGCTTGGCCTGCGCTCCGTCGAGGACGCGATGGCACTCTATGCAAGGGCGCGGCGCGATTGCAGCGATTTGCTCACCGCCTTCGAACTGATCCTGCGCGGCGGCATCGAGATCACCATGCGCGAAGGCCAGGATTTTCCCGATCCGCTCAGCCAGCCCTATCCCGTCTATGTGCTGATCGAGGTGTCCTCCGGCGGGCTGATCGACCTCTCCAACATGCTGCTGGGGTTTCTCGGCAGCGTCGAGGACATCGTCGAGGACGGCGTCATCGCTTCGACGCGGGCGCAAGCCGAGCGGCTGTGGCTTTATCGCGAGATCATGGTCGAGCGGCAGGGCAGGGGAGGCCGCTACCTGCGCACCGATGTGTCGGTGCCGATCTCCAGGCTTGCCGATTTCGTCACCGATGCGCTGGCCGCCTTGGAGAAAGCCCGGCCCGACGCGCTGGCCGTCACCTACGGCCATGTCGGCGACGGCAACATCCACCTCAACGTCGTGCCGCCGGAAGGCATGGGCACCGAGGCGATGGAACATCTGTTCGAGCAGGCGGAAGCCGAGATCTTCACCGTCGTCGATCGCTATGGCGGCTCTATCAGCGCCGAGCACGGCATCGGCCGGGTCAAGCAGAAGGCGTTCCTCGAACGCATCGATCCGGTGACGCTCAACCTCGCCGCCGGCATCAAGGACGCATTCGACCCGCGCCACATTCTCAGCAACGGCCGCATTCTGGCGTCCGCACCCGCCGTCGACTATAGGTGAGCGATGACGCTGAAACTCGACAAGGTCAATCGCGGCCCACACCTCTCCACTCTGGTGGCCAGTTCCATCTCGCGCGAGATCGCGCAAGGCCGGCTGAAGCCGGGTGACCAGCTGCCGACCGAGGCGGCGCTGGCAACCACTTTCGGGGTCAGCCGCAACGTGGTGCGCGAGGCGATCGCGCGGCTGCGCTCGGAAGGCCGAATCTGGTCGCAGCAGGGGCGCGGCGCCTTCGTGGTCGAGAGCAACAACCCGACGGTGCTGACCATCGACCATGAGACGCTGCAGCGCGCCGACTCGTTTCGCAATCTGTTCGAACTGCGTGGCATCCTCGAAGTGCAGGCGGCGGCCCTTGCCGCAAAACGGCGCAGCGACGCCGATCTCAAAGCCATGGGCGATGCGCTGTCCGGCATGCGCGCCGCCCCCTATGGCAGCGTCGCCTGGCTGCGCAGCGACCTCGAATTCCACCGCACCGTCGCCGAGGCGACGCGGAATTCCTACATGGGCCAATTCCTGGTCTTCGTGTCCGAGCGGGTGCGCGAAAGCATTCTCGCCGCCGGCAACCAGCAAAAGTCGGACGACATGGCCCGCATCACGCTCGGCGAACATGAGCGCATCCTGAGAGCGATCCGTGCCGGCGACGCCGAAGGGGCGCAAGCCGCGATGCGCGACCATCTGGCGGGCGCGGCGCTGCGGGTGGGGTTGCATGAGGGGGAAGCTGCGGAGAAAGCGCCGGGGCCCGAGGCAGCGTCTCCGGTACGGCATTCGCGGTTGCGGAAGGCTGTGCGCGGGCAGGCTTAGGGATAGCCTCGCCTTGTCCGCGCGCTGGGCCAATCGCCTATGGCGGCGCTGACCCCCACTCCGTCTCGGCTTCGCCGAGCCACCTTGCCGGGGCGAGCCACGGGTCTCGCCCGTCCTTCGGACCCCCCGATCGACGGGGTAGAGGAAAGGCGCCAAGC
>NZ_JAMYQZ010000186.1:0-3002 GCF_040321145.1 Mesorhizobium sp. M0514 | reverse complement strand
TTCTTTACCCTTGAAAGTTGGCGAAAGCCCCGGCGACATCCAATCTCCCCCCTTGCGGGGGAGATGGCCGGCAGGCCAGAGGGGGGTGTGAAGGATCGCATCAGGCTGACATATGTCGCCTGCTCCCCCACCCTCACACTCCTCCCCAACCCTGCCTTCGCCCACGCCTCCGACCGCGGCCACGTCCTCCTCCTGCCCACCGGCTACTACATCGCCGGCGGCGCGCTCGCCGTCGCCCTCAGCTTCCTCGTCCTCGCCCTGCTGCCACCCGCAACCCTCGACCGCTTCTGGCGCCGCCGCCTGCCGCTCTTCCCATTCGCCGACACCGCCCGCACAATCATCAGCCTCATCTCCTTTGCCGGCTTCGCAACCCTCGTCGCCGCCGGCCTGTTCGGCAGCCGCGACCCGCTCTCCAATCCGCTGCCCCTGATCATCTGGACGCTGCTCTGGGTCGGCCTTGCCATCGCCCAAGGCCTGTTCGGCGATCTCTGGTCGTGGCTGAATCCATGGTATGGCCCGTGGCGGATCGTAAGCCGCCTGTTCAAGCTTCGTGGCGGTGAGGGACAGAAATCGCGTTTGCCTTCATGGCTCGGCCGCTGGCCGGCCGTTATCCTGTTCTTCGCCTTCGCCTGGTTCGAACTGATCTACCCGGCGCCCGACGACCCGGCGCGGCTTGCCTATGTCGCTGGCCTCTACTGGTTGCTTACCTTCATCGCCATGCTCGCCTTTGGCTACCGCGATTGGAGCCGGCGCGGCGAATTCCTGACGATCTTTTTCGCCATGGTGGCTCGTTTCGCCATCGTCGAGCGCGATGAACACGGTCGCCTCGCTCTCTGCTGGCCGGGCTCAAAACTGCTCGGCGCAGCGCCCCTGCCGGCAAGCGGTATGGCCGTCCTGCTGCTCAGCCTGTCATCGGTGTCCTTCGACGGCCTGTCGAAAACCTTCTTCTGGCTCGGCCTGTTCGGCATCAACCCGCTGGAATATCCCGGCCGCACGGCGCTCATCGGCATAAGCAGCTTTGGCCTCGTGCTGACCTTCGTCCTGCTCGCGGCGGCATTCCTGCTGGCCGTCATACTCGGCCAGCGCCTTGCCGGCAGCCGACATTCCCACGGCGAGGCCGCCGGGCTGCTGGTCTGGTCGATCGTACCGATCGCGCTCGCCTATCATGTCGCGCACTATCTGACGGCGCTGCTGGTCGACGGCCAGTATGCGATTGCCGCTTTGTCCGACCCGTTCGCGCTGGGATGGAACCTGTTCGGCGCCGCCGACATGCAGATCGAGGCCGGCATCGTCGCCGGGGCCCACTCCGCCTGGTGGCTGTGGAACCTGCAGGCCGGCATCATCATCGCCGGGCACATGCTGGCGGTGCTCGTTGCCCATGGACTGGCCTGGCGACTGCACCAGGTGCCATCGCGCGCCGCCCTCAGCCAGTTGCCGCTCACCATGCTGATGATTGCCTACACGATCTTCGGCCTGTGGTTGCTTGCCACGCCGACGGCCGGATGAGACAAGCTGATCCACATGCCTTTGCGGAAAGCCCGCTTGCAAGCTCTGTGCTTTGGTGATTTAGTTTGTACACATGCAATTTCTGCCCCTCCTGCAAGGGAGTGGCCTTGCCTCGTTACAGACAGTCAAAACTCAAAAACAGGGGAACTGCCGTGACTGACAAGAATGGGTTTTTCGATCTCTCCAAATCCACCCTTAGCCGCCGCACCGCGCTGAAAGGTCTCGCCGCCGGCGCCGGGCTGACGCTCGCGCCCGGCTTCGTCCGCTACAGCCAGGCGCAGAGTTCGGCGCCAATCAAGATCGGCTTCCAGTCGCACCGCACCGGCATCGGCGCCGCCTATGGCCGCTGGTATGAAAAGACCAGTGCCGCCGCGGTCAAGGCGATCAACGACGCCGGCGGCATCAATGGCCGACCTGTCGAACTGGTGATCGAGGATGACGGCACCGATCCCGGCCGTGGCGCCGAGGTGGTCGGCAAGTTCGCCACCCAGCACAAGACCGACATCGTCTTCGGCACGCTGTTCTCGCATGTGGTGATCGGCTCGGCGCCGGCCGCCGGCGAAAACAAGATCCCGTATTTCGTCGTCAGCGAAGGCCACCACGTCGCTTCGACCAAGCTCAACCGCTACGTCTTCCAGCCTGGCATCACCGATGTGAAGAGCCAGATCCAGTCGATGGCGCCGTGGATCGCGGCCAATGCCGGCAAGAAGGTGACGCAGATCTTCCCGGATTTCGCCTTCGGCTACGACCATCGCGACTACCTGCCGCCGGCGCTGAAGGCGCAAGGCGCCGAGGTCATCGCCCAGATCGCCATCCCGCCGACAGAGTCGTCTTTCACGAAATACTTCCCGCAGATACCCGCCGAGACCGAAGTCATCTACCACGTGATGGTCGGCCCGGCCGTGCTCACCTTCGTCAAGGAACTCGGCGAGTTCTACGGCTCCAACCGGCCGCAGCTGTTCGGCTTCATCGATTCGCTCGAAGCCACCGACATCAACAGCCCCGGCCTCGAATTCCTGGACGGCAGCCATTTCTGGGAAGGCTCGCCGCGCTATGCCCAGGCCAATGACTCGGCCGCGCAGAAAGCCTACCGCGCCGCCGTTGGCATCGACGAAAATGGCGCTGCCGTTGGCGACCCCAAGGACGTCTCCACCGCCGCCCACATGTTCGGCTGCTGGGAGACGCTCTATGTCGTCAAGAAGGCGATGGAAGACGCCGGCTACAAGGGCCCGGAAGACCGCGCCAAGCTGGTCGAGGCGACCGAGGCGCTGACCGAATTCGCCGAAGGGCCGGAGCATCCGCAGGGGCCGAAGACCTTCAACGGCAAGATCCACCAGTGTTTTGGCATCCAGAACATCTCCAAGGTCGAAGGTGGCAAGCTGAATGTCGTCCACAAGACCAAGATCGAGGACGGGCTTTACGAGGCCGAAGGGGATTATACGACGCAGGCGCTGTGAGGCGCCTTACCCTCCCCCTTGTGGGGAGGGTCGGCACGC
>NZ_JAMYQZ010000185.1:0-3054 GCF_040321145.1 Mesorhizobium sp. M0514 | reverse complement strand
TCCCCCGGCAAGGGCTCGCTGAACTGAATACGCCCGCCGGGCCCGATCATGCTGGACAGGATCTCGCGCCGCTCCTCCAGCGCCATGTCTCGCAGATCATGGCCGTTAAGGTGAAGCAGATCAAAGGCAACAAAATACAAGTCGTGCTGCCGGCGGGTGATAGCTCTGCGCAGCGCTGCGAAGTCCGAAAGGCCCTTGTCGTTCAGAACGACGATCTCGCCGTCGACAATGGCGCTTTCGGCACCAAGGCGCTTGGCCTCTCTCACCATGTCGCGATATTTTGCCGTCCAGTCGTGGCCATTGCGCGTATAAATGCGCGTGCCGACTTCATCAATGATCATCTGCGATCGGTAGCCGTCGAACTTGACTTCGTGGGTCCAGCCTTCACCCTCGGGAGGCTTCTCCACAAGGGTCGGCATCAACGGCTCGATGAACTTCAAACGCATGTACTGACCACCCTCCGGCGATTCAATAAGATGAAGCTAAAATAGTTCCGAAACCGGAATCAGCCTCTTGGGTGCAACAAACACGTCAACTCGGCGTTGCGGGATGAGCGAAGGAGGAATCGATATGGCCGACGACAAGAGCAAGCGGGATTTTCGTGATCGGGACCGTGTCTCGGCCGATGAGGATTATGAAGTTGAATATTTCGCAACAAAGACCGGCATCACACCCCAGCAGGTCAAAGAGCTGATCGCGAAGCACGGCAACCAACGCGAGACTTTGGAGCGGGTAGCCAAGGCGCTGCGGAAACAATGACCAGGCTGTCTGATCTCGGCAGACCACTAATCGGGCACCGACATGAAGGCCCGCCCGCGAGCGAACTCGCGCATTTCCTCCCTTGCCCTGTTTGCGGGCAACAGATTGATATGCGCGATTTTCGCCAGGTCACGCCGATCAGGGCGGCGCGGGAAGCGACAGAGCGCGACGTCACTCTGCGCACCAGCGAGCCCATCTGGATCAGGGTTGCCGACGAAAAGCGCGGCCACATATTCGAATACAGTTTCAGCCTGTAGGTGGCGATCCAACTCGGCTACTGAGTTTTTGAATGGCATACCATGCCGTCGACCTCGATACGCAAGTTCGACTATGACCCGAACACCAGGGTTCTCTCGGTTTGGTTTGTAGCGAGCGGGAAGAAATACGAGTTTTTGGACGTACCTGCTGAGGCGTTTGCCGCGTTCAAAGCTGCCTTTGCCAAGGGCGTCTATTTTAACAGCCACATCCGGAACCGTTATGCATTCCGGCTCGCGATAGGCAGGCGCGAACTTGCAAATCTTCCATGATAAACGGCGAATGATAAAAAGCCCGCTGACGTCTGGCGACGTCTGCAGGGATGGCCCGCGCCTGCTTCGGGGGCTGCGCGGGCCGACCATGACGAGTGGAGAGGACATCTTGGTCACCGGCACGGACCGCTGAAGAACGAGCCAGCTGTGGCCAAACAGCCTCAGAGCGGGAATGTTCCCGCCTGACGCAAAAACACCCGTGGCTCAGCCGGCGGGCTCTGTTTCAGGGGCACTGTGCACGGGCGCGGCGTCTGCCCTCAATGCAGTTGGCCGATCAGCCGAGCGTATTCGGCTTCAGCCCTGCCATAGGACCCATCGGCAAGCGCAATGAGACGGGCGCGATCAAGGATGACGACCTCTCCTCGCATCGATCGTATCAGACCTTGGCCCTCCAAGGTTTGCAGCGCTATGGTGACGCCGGGCCGCCTGACACCGAGCATAACTGATAAGAACTCGTGCGTAATCGCAAAGCGGTTCCCGTCGACGCGATCATCACACATCACCAGCCATCTTGAGAGCCTGTCGACGATGTTCATCCGGGCATTGCCGAGAGCGGTGAAGCTTGCCTGGAGGTGAAAGTAGTGAACGTAGCGGAGCAGAAAAGTTCGCAGGGTTGGGCTTGTCAAAAGCGCCTTGCTGAAGAGGCCCGCGTCTATACCAAAGGCTCGGGCTTCTAATTGCACGTAACAATCGTGCGTTGATCGGTCATCGCCCATGACGAGCGCTGAGCCGGTCATGCCCTCACAACCAATGATTCCGATCTCAGCTTCGATACCAGGCCGCAGCTCGCCCACCACTGACCCGAGACCGCTCTCGAAGAAGTACACGGTGCTGATCGGTGACCCCGCCACTTCGAGATGCGTCTTCAGCCCAAGGGAGACGCTTTCGAAATGAGGTTGCAGCAATGCCAAATCTGCCGAGCACATTCGAAGCAGTAGCGAATTGCGATAGATGGAATTTTGGCCGGTGTCGCGTTGCGCGGCAGTGTGAGTTTGTGACCTGGAGTCTGTCATAGCTCCCTCTCCCTATCGGGGCGGAAGCATGTTGATCGCTCACAGCCGACGGACGCCCTTGGAGTTGCCGTCGATGGCACACTCTATGCCTGCGGACCGCGGATGTCCCATTTTTATTTAATTGCGTTGATCGGCCTGAGCCAACCTTTGGCGCGCCCGCGCTAAGACGGCATTCAGATGCTCCAGGAATTCGTCATCACTTTTCGTTGACAAACCGCGTTGTCGAACGCGAGTGACAATGCGCTCCTGGAGTGAAACCGCTGTCTCATAGTGGTCCACGATCAGCTGATATGAAGCGTTCACTGGGGCTGATTCTAAGAGCTGAGCCATTGTGGCAATGTAGTTCCAAGATGATGAGAGTCGATGCGGCCGCTGCTTTGCGTAACAATCGTACAATGTGCTCAAGAATGTGCGGTTACCTGATCTATACGGCCTATCCGGAGGTGGTGTGGAATTCTGCTGACTTAGCAGCACGGATAGAACTCGTGATCCGCCACGCAGCACGCGCCAGATAGACCAATAGGGCGTAACTAGCGACGCGAGCGCCGCCGCTGCGATGCAGTGAGCCGAATGCGCCGAGGCCCATCAACTTCCACAGGGTCACCTCGGCAGTGGCCGCCTCACCCCGGTCATGTCTTCGCTGAAGGATTTCACCGCGTCTTCAGCCTTGGCAAAACGCTGCACCAGCTTGTCGGTCTTGGCGTACATCTTCGATCGGCTGGCGGCTGGGCGCTGCTCGGATTGCTCGTAAGAGA
>NZ_JAMYQZ010000184.1:0-3061 GCF_040321145.1 Mesorhizobium sp. M0514 | reverse complement strand
CCCGGCGCCTTTGCCGTTTCAAGCTTCAGGGATTTCGCCATGACCGCTTCATCAAGCCCGCAAGCCGGCCCGCTCGATTTCTTCTGGTTCATCCCGACGCATGGCGACGGCTCCTATCTCGGCTCCGAACAGCAGCAGCGGCCGCCGGAGTTCGCTTACTTCAAGGAGATCGCACAGGCCGTCGACCGGCTCGGCTTTCCCGGCGTGCTTTTGCCGACCGGGCAGAATTGCGAGGATTCCTGGATCACCGCCTCCGGCCTTGCAGCGCTGACGGAAAAGCTCAAATTCCTGGTGGCGCTACGGCCCGGCGTGACGTTGCCCACCTTCGCGGCGCGCCAGACGGCGGCGCTCGACCGGCTGAGCAATGGCCGCCTGCTGCTCAATGTCGTGGTCGGCGGCAACCCGACCGAGCTTGCCGGCGATGGCGTGTTCCTGCCGCATGATGAGCGCTATGCGCAGGCGCAAGAGTTCCTGACCATCTGGCGCGCGCTGGTGTCGGGCGAGAGCGTCAACTTCAACGGCAAATATTACCGCGTCGACAATGGCCGCCTTGACCTTCTGCCGCAACAGGAGCGGCCGCCGCTCTATTTCGGCGGCTCGTCCGATGCCGGCCAGGAGCTCGCCGCCGATCTCGTCGATATGTACCTGACCTGGGGCGAGCCGCCGGCGCAGGTGGCGGAAAAACTCAGCGCGGCGCGCAAAAAGGCTGAACGGCGCGGCCGCAAACTGCGTTTCGGCATCAGGCTTCATTTCATCGTGCGCGAGACCGAGGAAGAGGCCTGGCGCGCCGCCGACCGGCTGATCAGCCACGTCACCGATGCCCAGATCGAAAATGCCCAGGCCCGCTTCACCAAGGAGATGGACTCTGTGGGACAACGGCGCATGGCCGAACTGCATGGCGGCCGCCGCGACAGGCTGGTGGTTTCGCCCAATCTGTGGGCCGGCGTCGGCCTGGTGCGCGGCGGCGCCGGCACCGCGCTGGTCGGCTCGCCGGAGCAGATCGTCGAGCGCATCCGCGAATATCAGGCGATCGGCATCGACACCATCATCGGCTCTGGCTACCCGCATCTCGAGGAAGCCTACCGCGTCGCCGAGCTTCTGTTCCCGCGTCTCGGCCTGGGCACCAGGCGGGCACGGGCGCATGAGAACATCGCCAATGAATTCGCCGTCGGCTTCCACGGCGCCAACCGCCTTCAGGCGTCGTCATGAGCCTGGCTCAACGGGCCAAACAGAACGGCATCGGCTGGCTGCTGCCGGCGTTGGTCATAATTGGCTGGGAAGCCGCCAGCCGCGCCGGCGTGATGCCGGCCAATGTGCTGCCGGCGCCGAGCGCGGTGGCCGAGGCCTTCTGGCGGCTGACGCTATCGGGCGAGCTGATACAGAACATCGGCGTCAGCACGCTGCGCGCGCTGGCCGGCTTTGCCATCGGCGGCTCGATCGGCTTTGCACTCGGCCTTGCCAACGGGCTGTCGGCGCTCAGCCGCGGCCTGACCGACACGACGCTGCAGATGATCCGCAACATCCCGCATCTGGCGCTGATCCCGCTGGTCATCCTGTGGTTCGGCATCGACGAGGAAGCAAAACTGTTCCTGGTGGCGCTCGGCGTGTTCTTCCCGATCTACGTCAACACGCTGCTCGGCATCCAGAGCGTCGACCCGCAGCTGGTCGAGATGGGCAGGGTCTACGGCATGGACCGCCGCGCGTTGTTTTTTCAGGTGATCCTGCCCGGCGCGCTGCCGGCGATCTTCGTCGGCCTGCGCTATGCGCTGGGCATCATGTGGCTGACGCTGATCGTTGCCGAAACCATCTCGGCCAGTTCCGGCCTCGGCTACATGGCCATGCAGGCACGCGAATTCCTGCTGATCGATGTGGTCGTGCTGTCGATCCTGATCTATGCGCTGCTCGGCAAGCTTGCCGACAGCTTCGCCCGCCTGCTCGAGCGGCTGTCGCTCGGCTGGCATCCCGCCTTCCAGAACGCCTGAGGTTCGATGCCAACCGCCAGCCTGACCGCCATCCGTTCCTTCGTCGCCGCGCCGGAACCGTCACGGCCGGAGGAGGCCGTCGAAAGGCAGCGCGCCTTTGCCTTCAAGGGCGTGGAAAAGCGCTTTGGCGACAAGGTCGTGCTCGACGGCATCGATCTCGATGTGCTCGTCGGACAGTTTGTGGCCGTCATCGGCAAGAGCGGCTGCGGCAAGAGTACGCTGTTGCGGCTGCTGGCCGGGCTCGATCGGCCAACCGCTGGATCCCTTACATTCGGGCCGGAGGCGAAGGCCGGCGCCGGCGAAGAGAGCCGCTTCATGTTCCAGGAGCCGCGGCTGTTGCCCTGGGCCAGCGTGGTGAAAAACGTCGAGGTCGGGCTGACCGGGCTTGCCACCGGTGCGGAAGCCAGGCGGCGCGCGCTCGCCATCCTGGGTGAAGTCGGCCTCGCCGACCGCGCCGACGAATGGCCCTCGGTGCTGTCGGGCGGCCAGAAGCAGCGCGTGGCGCTGGCGCGTGCACTGATCGGACAGCCAAAGATTCTGGCGCTCGACGAGCCGCTCGGCGCACTCGATGCGCTGACCCGCATCGAAATGCAGCAGCTTCTGGGACGCATCTGGCTGGAGCAAAAATTCACCGCCGTGCTGGTCACGCATGACGTCGCCGAGGCGGTTGCGCTCGCCGACCGGGTGGTGGTGATCGACGAGGGCCGCATCGCGCTCGATCTCGACGTGTCGGTGGCGCGGCCGCGCCGGCGCGGTTCGGTCGAGCTTGCCAGGCTGGAGGGCAGGATTCTGGATCAGCTGTTCGGGTAGTGCTGTCGCGGGCAGGGCATTCTATCCGAACCGGATAGATAGGTAACAGAATGGACCGGCAATATGGGGTGGCTGTTTTCTTGCTCGCCGGGTTGGCCCTGTTTGCGACTGCGGGTTTGACCAGCGCCTTCCCCCACTCCGTCACCGCTTCGCGGCGCCACCTCTCCCCCCTCCGGAGGGAGAGGAAGGGAGCCAGGCCGCATAAGTTCGCGCCCCTGCAAGGCTCGCGCCTTTCCTCTCCCCCGTCGATCGGGGGAGAGGTGTCGAGC
>NZ_JAMYQZ010000183.1:0-3407 GCF_040321145.1 Mesorhizobium sp. M0514 | reverse complement strand
GATCCTCACCTGCGTGCTGACCGACGGATTGAGCGCGGTCGAGGCCGCCTGCCAGGAAGCCATCGAGCACGGCCGTGTTGAATGGTTGTTCGCAGGCGCGGACGCGGCCGTGGCGCGACGCCGGCAGAGTATCCTGGCAGCCGGGGGCAATGAGCGGTTGATGACCCGCTTCGCGGAATTCATGGAGAATTACCAGAGTTCTCAACGATCGAAACGCTCGCCGCCCGCCGGCGGCGATCTTCCTGCGCTGCTTGAGGCCTACTAACGTGTCAATCGCGTCAAGGCCAGATAGGGGCAGTGGTTCAAACGCTGGCAGTGGTTCAAACCCTTCTCTCGAAAAGAAATCAGTTGTATTCTACGAATCGGTGCTCTGGCAGGAGCGCGCCGCCCGTCGTTGCGAAGCTGTTGACAGCACTGCCGATGCTGACGCTCCCGTTCATGTCATGTTCGGGCTCGCGAGGTGGTTGAGGGGCGACACTTCCCTACGAGCCAGGAGAACTGGCATGTCCAAGACAGATATTCAGCCGTCCTCGATTGAGGGCATCAAGCGCCTTGCCAAGGCGATCTCAAAGCGAGATTCAATCTCACACAGCAAAGCCCTCGACATGGCATCACAAGTATCGGGCGTTGGCAATTTCCAGCATGCACGCCGATCGTTGACCGATCGTTCAGCGCAAGCCAGCCCGGCGTGGAATGTCGTTTATATCTCCACCTTCTGGCGCGATGGCCAAACACGAACCTCCGGCCGTGAGACGATTCGGGTATCCATTTCAAAGCCGCTTGATGAACTGCTCAAACCGTCTCAGTATCGATATGCTCACAAGCTCGGTAGTTTCCGGCGTCATGCCTCGGACCATGTGATCGATGAGTATCGACCAGACTCGGCGAGCGCGGCTCTGGAGCGGGCTTGCGGAGCCGCGAGGGTACTGCAGTTCATGGACATCACCGGCCTGCAGCCATCCAAGGCAGAGGTCGAACGCGGAGCGGTATATTCGGCCCGCCTGCGCGAGCGCGATCATGCAAGTGCCTGGTACGATCCGGTGGCAAAACATCACGTCGGGGCCGACGAACCTTACGCAGGGAGTGTTGCGTCCAAAGTTGCCGAACGGGATGCCTGGACGCGGCAACACAACTGGTCGCTTGCAGGGCCAGAATGGGCGGGGATGTACTATCCGGAAGGCTGTGAACTTTATCTGTATGCCGATTCGTCGAAGGGATATTCGCTGGATGGGCTCCTCAAGGCGCTTTCCAAGGCTCCTTCACCGATCGTGCCCGCGAATTGTGACAGGGTCGCCGTCGAGGGTCATGCTCCTTTTGTAACTCCGGGAGAGAAGGCTGAGGCCGAGGCGAAGCCCTCGAGAGACGTGCAACGAAAAGCTACCTCGCCACGCGGTCCCAAAACCACTGTCGAGTACCGGCTGCCGCTCAGCGGCAAGCGGCTACGGCGTCCGAAGGCGGCAATGCCTGTGAACGCGCATGCCGCGATCGGATCGCTGCTAAAGAGTGTGCTCATCGATAAGCGAGCGCGCGCCGGCGTTTACAAGCGCGTTGATGCCGTCCGAAACGAGCTTGATGACTGGGTTCAATGCGAACACGATCGGACGGCCATGCCCTATACGGTGTTTTTCGACCTCTACTACGGAGAGAATTCCCCCGGAGGAATGCCTGCACTGGCGAACAGCACATCGAGAACCTCCGCCTCGCACAGTCCGTGCTGATGCAGCACTATCCGGATTGTGCGCCGTTGATGGACCTCGTGGGAAAAATTGATCTTGCTGTCCGATCGCTCGAGAAGCTGCGGTGACGATGGTCGGTCGCCGCCGGCCCAAGCACAGGGCCTCTATTCGTCGGCGTCGGCATTATTCCCGCCGGGGCTCGAAAACCCCGGCATGATGTCGCCGGCCAGCAGCTTCTCCTTCGACAGCAGCCCGGCATCCTCGAGCGCCTCGAAGTCCGGCAGGTCGCGCAGCGTGTCGAGACCGAACTCGAGCAGGAATTCTTTGGTCGTGACATAGGTGTAAGGCGCGCCCGGCGTCGGGCTGCGCGGGCCGGAGGCAATCAGCTTCGCGCCACGCAGGTGACCGATCAGGTCGCCAGAAATCTCCTTGCCAAAAAACGACGACAGTTCGGCGCGGGTGATTGGCTGGAAAAAAGCGATGCACATCAGGGTCAGCAGCTTCTCAGCGGGCGAACCGGCCAGTCGGCGCCAAGCCAACAGCATCCGGCCAGCGGGGCCGACGTCGTCGCCGGGTCGGGTCAGTAGCACAGCGTCGCGCAATTCGGCTTCATCCTCAACGCGCCCTGCCTGTCGCGCCGTCCCCGCGGCCGCTACGAGTGCGAGGCGCTGCCGCCATGCGCCGGCCCATTTTTCTTCCCGGCGGACCACCGCATCGAGTGCACCGATGGCGGCACCCGTTACGATCGCAAGATCTTCGACGCCCTGTGCTGCAAGGCTTTGCGGGTCATGAACCGCCCGGCGCAGCCAGCTCGGCACGGGGGCGGCCGGCGCGGTCAGAGCGACGCTGGCGGGCGGCCCATGCCGACGGGAAGACGATTTATGTCCAAGAATCATCCTCGATACGATGTCATGACGGCGTTTTAAGCAACACAAATGGCAGAAATCCGCCGCACCTGTCGCGGGACAATCATGTCCGGTAAGCTTGCCTTATCGCACGTAGCGGCAAAACGCCTAGCTGTGAGCTTTCGGGAGATTGTCCATTCGGACCGGACCGGGGAGACTGGAGTTACCACGCTTCAGCACTCACCGGAGGGTCCGAATGAACATCCACAAGAATGCCCGTCTCACGCAGCGCCTTGATTTCGTCCGGCGTGAATTCTTGCGGCACCGCTAACTGCCGTCGAAAGCTGCGCAGCGTCGCCTTGTCGATCGTTCCGGCCCGGGTACATGCCTTCCACGGCGCTGTGGATCGCATCAAAGGCTTCGCTCTTGAACTTTGGCTAGTCGTTATCACTGATCTCCACAAGACCCCTGCTTTTAGCTCAGCCGCGAGATTGGCCTTCGATTTTCGAGGGTACGGCCCAGCCACCCCCGAAAGGCCCGCAACTCATCGTGATCAATGTCCGCCCGGTCCTGGTGGATTAGCCGCCGATATCGCTCATGAAAGGCTCATCGGCGTGCGTGCCGCCTGAGCCATTACCCCCGGAAGTTCCGGCCGGGCGACCAAAAACGGAAAGGGCTAACTTATAAACGCACAAAACGGGAGCACGTCAGCTCTGACCTTGTCTCGGCTCCTCAAGGCAGCAGCAGCGGTATGGCCAGCATTTGATCGCGCTGGAGCAAATTTGCGCATTCATTCGTAACCTCATTAAAGTCTGGCGGCTCGGACCCGACTTCCTTGCAACGACCGAAATGCTCAGCCCTTTGGCCAGCTGAGCTGGCGCAGCTA
>NZ_JAMYQZ010000182.1:0-3557 GCF_040321145.1 Mesorhizobium sp. M0514 | reverse complement strand
GTGTCGAAGCGGAAGGGCAGCAAATACCGAAGCGGTCCGTCGACCAACTGGCTGAAGGCCAAGTGCTATGCGAATGACGAGTTCGATCTGCTCGGCGTCGAGCGTGAAGCGGGCAAGCCGGCTTTCGCTCTGATGGCTGAGCGCGGCACAGGGCGCTATGTCGGAAGCGCGTTCGTCACCTTGAACCGGGAAATGCGCGAGAGGCTATGGAAACGCGTCCAGGAGCACTCAGGCACGGCGCCCAAGGGCATCATGAAGCGGCCAGCGACGCAATGGGTCAAGCCAGGGCTGATCGGCCGTGTGAAGCACCTGCGCGGCGAGGATGACCTGCGGCATGCATCGCTGCAGGACTTCCGCGAGGAAGATTGAACGCTATATCGGAGCCATGCCAGCAGCAGATCGCCTTACCGTCGGCTTCGCCTATCAACGAGGCTTTCAGGTCGTCGACGGCAGCGCAATTTCAGACGTTCGAGAAGCAGGATGAGGCGTTCAATTTCGTGCTCGGCCGGGGTGCTCGCGTGTGGCTGGCCTGGTCGCGGACCGTGATAGGAGGGCAGACGGCGCCCTTTGATTTCGCCGCAGCCTTTCCAGCAGGAAAAGGTCGGCGGCATCCTTAAGACGATGCACGGCCCAGCCGCAGGCACTTGGTTCTGGACCTGCCATGATGGCGGCGCGTGCGGAACAGTCAAAACGAAAGATGAGGCTGTTGTTGGAGTCGAGTGGGCATTCACGCGGCGCATCGCCGGGGCAGATCTACGCTAACCAGCCAGCACCATTCCAAAGCCAACACCTAGGCCGATAGCGAGGCCCATGAACAGCTTGCCTGCCAGATCGATGGCGAAGGCGCGGACAGGGCACCACACGTCCTGGCAGGGCTCTCTGAGGGCGTTGGCGATATCATCGAAGATCGCTTCCATGACCCCAGATTCTAGATCCAATCGCGAGTATGTGAATCCCCTGTTTGTTCCGTCAAAGTCTAACGATCAGGCGAGCGCCCTGGAAAGCACGTGCAGTAGCGGTTGATTCAACCATTGCTGGTATAAGTGTGGGGTGGGTGGCGGCTCCGACAGTTCGGGGTGGAACTCAATGCCGAAGCCGCCTGCGCAGCCAAGGTTGGGGTTTGACCGCGCCGTCCTATTCTGGGACAGCGCGGTCAACGATTCGTTAAAACGCTCCGGAACTAATTAAGCACGCGCTAATTGACTCGCGGTCTCGGGAGTCAGTGCATGCGTGAAGTTCATTCCTCCGATGATGGAGCCGATTTTGGCGGGACAAGCCTCCCGAGGGCATTGGACAGCGTCACGTACCGGCCGCCGTCTTCGTCTTCCCTCTTCCTAGAGATCCGCCATTCGTTGGGCGAGTGGGTTGTTCTCATCATAGGCAGGAACGGTGAAACGTATTCCCGAGCATTCGAATATGAAGCAGATGCCGTCGCTTTCGCCGGCGATCAGTCTTCTCGTCTAGGATTGGAAGCTCCCCCGAAGCGAGCAACTTGACGAAATCAGCGAACGACGCGCTGAAGCAGAGCGACTATCTGTTTCGCGGTCTCGTCTTCGAGCATTCCGATCATGGATTTCGCGCCGATCACTGGCGACTGTCGTGCGTCATCTTTCAGTATGATCGATGACGCCTTCTCTGATGGGGTCTTCGGCCTTTGCTGCCGATGCCGTCCTCGAAGAAGTCACCCCAGTTTTAGCTGGACAGGTGGGTATATCGGTCTTCAGCTCGGAGCGACGGAAACATACGCCAACGCAGCGGACGGGGCTTCATTGAGACAGATCCTGACGGGTTCCTTGGCGGTGTCTACGGCGGTTACAACTATCAGATGCCGAGCAATATCGTCATTGGTGTGGAACTGGACGTCGTGTATGCGAATGTTGATGGCAGCGGCCAAATATTCGCGGCTCCAGGTCTCCCGTTTCCGGGCGGCATCGGGACGAGGAACTGAATTGGAGTGGGGCGGCAAGACTTCGCCTAGGGTATGCCGTCGATCGCTTTCTGCCCTATATCGCGGGCGGCGTTGCATATGGCGGCATCGACACAAGCAGTAATACCGTCTCAGGTTCTTTCGGAGATACATTCACAGGATGGAGGATAGGCGCGGCGCTTGGACTACGCCATGACCGACAATCTTCTGCTGCGGGCCGAGTACCGCTATACTGACTTCGGCACTGAAGCGTTGCCAAATGGGAAGGTTGATTTGAAAACCGATGAGGTTCGCCTCGGCATCGCCTACAAATTCTAGTGCTCGCAATTCCCAATAGAAAAGCCTGCCGCTTGCCGCGACGGGCTTTTCTTTGTGCACCGTTAATTCGGGGGACCGTGGCATCTGCATGAAGATGGCCGGCGCCGCAATGGGAGCATTGTTGCGTCAGGTGGGGTTCGGACTACGCCTTCTTCGCCCGTTTCGCCGGCGCCTTAACCTCAGCCTTCCGACCTAGACCAGACGCCTTCGCAAGGGCCGATCGCTTCGCGGCGTAGTTCGGCGCGACCATGGGGTAATCGCGAGACAAGCCCCACTTCTCACGGTATTCGTCGGGTGTCATGCCAAGTAGGCCAAGGTGACGTTTCATAGACTGGAATTTCCGGCCGTCTTCCAGGCTGATGATGTGATCCGCGAACACAGACTTTTTTGGATTTGCCGCAGGCACAAGCTCTTTCGCAGCCGGTGCGATTTGGCTGCTCAAACCTGACAATGAAGCGGTTTTTTCGCTACTCCGCATTTCTGACTCGATATATCTCTTGCGCCTCGTGCAAGCTCTGTCGGGCCTGCTGCAGTGATCGATGCAAGTCGCCAGCAATTCGTCGGCGTCGGCCCTCGGACTGCCTTCGTGATCCAGTAAGCCGACGATAATATCCTGCTTGGAATCGATGCTCTCGTTGTGAACGAGTTGGCCCATAAAATACATGAGCCGGCTCTGTGCCGGTGTGGGCATGGGCCTTCTCCCTGGTCGGGCGAAAGCCTGATGATCGCTCCCAAGCGCCTCGTGCCTGTTTGTTTTTGATTTTTCGAGGCGACCGCAGCAGTGTGCGCTCGTTAGCAGGCCATGGCAACCGGCCAGGCAATTGCAGCATCCACGCTGCGCACGCCGCCCTGACCGCGCGTGCCGGCCCCTGGCGTCGCTCGGCCGCTACTTCAGTGTTTCCGGTTGACAATCGTGGTCGGCGCACCGCATTTTCGCATTGAGGGACAAACGTGGGGAACCCTGCATGAAGAAGCCTTATCAGAAGCCTGAATTAAAGAAGCGCGAGAAGCTCTCGGCCGTAACGGCTGTGTGCACGCCATCAACCTGCACCGATGAGTGAGAACCTTTAGGCCCAAGGCGCTTTGCCGAAATTCGCTAGAGAGGGACTGCAGTGATGAAGAAAGAATACAGCAAGCCAGTACTGACTAAACGTGGGCGTCTCAGCGCAGTGACGGCGCAATTGGCACCCAGTGTTGAACCCAGAGGAGCCTAGGTGTTTGATCCCAGGCTTTGATGGTGCATACTTTTCGTCCGAATCAAAGGATGCGCTATGGGCCAGGTTCTTCATGGGAGCGCCACGACGACAGAGGC
>NZ_JAMYQZ010000181.1:0-3676 GCF_040321145.1 Mesorhizobium sp. M0514 | reverse complement strand
ACAACCACCGCCGCATCAAACTGAAACTGAAAGGGCTGGCCCCTGTGCAATACAGGAACCAGCCCTTAAACCTGCCAACTCAATGAACCGTCCAACTTTATGGGGTCAGTTCAGGTCTGGTGGGCTTTTCTGCTGGGTCAGGTGTTGAATGTGGGTCGATCGTACGTCCGCGATCAGTCCGCCGCCGCTCGGCATCCTTGACCACCCGCTGCAGCCCGCCGACGTCACGAAGTGATTGACGGGCACCAGGAACTCCTACGGGTTGCCTCTTCACGCCTGTGCCACCGTCGCCCCCAAGAGGCGGCGACGGTGGCCGCTTGCAGCAGAACCCGCGCGCCGGTAACCGCGTAGGCAGGCTCCACATATTCCGCCTCGTTGTGGCTCAGCCCGTCACGGCACGGCACAAAGATCATCACGGCAGGCGCCACCCGGGCGAGGAACAGCGCGTCATGGAATGCACCCGAGATCATCTGTTTGTGCGGCAGCTGTAGGGTATTGGCGGCCTCCTCGACGGTTTTGACCATATCGGCAGAGAATGCCGCCCCGGCATGTCGAACGACCGACTGATCGTTACCGTGCAATGCTGAGCTTCTGCCTCCGCCGCGCACACCTGGCGCAGTTCTGCTTCGATGGCATCGAGCCGCTCTACCCGCGGATGCCTGATATCGACGGCGAAGACCACAGACTGCGGTATGGCGTTGATCGATCCCGGTTGGGCGGGAGCGGAACCTCTTTCCAGCCTTGGCCCGGCTGTCTGTGCACCCTGATGTTGGGCAGCCGGGCCGACGCCCTTCTGAATTCAATTATCGCCGGCGTCGCGGCTAACAGACGAAACCGTTATTTAGTCTGGTCATCCCTGCCTTGGTGATCTCGCCTTTACAGATTCCAATCCTGGACGCTAAGCCAGCAGCGGCCACTCGCTGCTGTCCAATCAACAAGCCCCAAACATCAGGTCGCGGTTATATACAAAAAAGCCGGCCACCTTTCGGCAGCCGGCCAGTGCAAACAAGGAAGGGAACGTTGCACTGATGGGGCAGTGCACCGTCCGAAGCGTTTCCAGGCGACAATGTTCCACCGATGAGAGAACAAAGAAGGCTTCACCGCCAGCGCACATTCCCCTTAGCCGCGCTGTGTTGCCGTCGCCTGGTGTCTAAAGGCCTTTAACCAGCCACGGATCGGTGTCGTATCCGAGGCGCGGCTTTTCCGGCGTTCCACCGGCCGGCAATTTAACGGTTCCGGTCGGCCTGCAGTCCAGCCCGAGCACCTGCTTCTTGGCCGAGTGCTTCGTAGAGCAAAGGTCCGTGGCGTGACTCACCACCACCTTCTTCTCCTTGGCAACAGCGACACCAGTCCCAGCGATCACGATCGCCGCGCAAAACACAGCTAATCTCATCATACTCCCCACCGTTGCTCCTCCCCAAAAACGCTGAGCATGACGTTACGGCACATATAAATTAGCGCAAGCGAATATTAGCTGCCTAGTCCCTTCACATCGGCTCTGGTCGCCTCCCCCTTGCTGCCGGCGCCTTGCGATACCGGCAGCGCGATATGGTAGGATGGGCGCATGCCTGCTCATGATCGGAAGGCCGATGTACATGACTTGACCTACATCGCAGAGGGCTGCAACCGTCAAGTTTCCCAAGTCGTCGTGGCGATGAACGATCGCGTCGAGGATCGCTTACTAAGCGGCGTTTACTAGGTTCCGCTGGTCTAGCCCTACGCGATCACACCATAACCACGTGATGACAAATCAGCCATGTGTGTGGCGCGGCGGGCCTGTTCCGCTTGTGGCCGGCGCCTACCCACCCGGGTTCCCCAACCATGGCGTCGGCCATTTTCGTTCTCTCAGCTATTATAGGCCTTTGCTATCGGCCTATGTGTCGGCCTTGGATGGCGAGATCGCGGTTAGATCACCTCGTTCGTTTGGATGTTTCGCTGGCGTTGGGAGGAGGCGCATATGTTCGCCAGCCGGCGGATACCACACCGCCCCACCGGTCAGGCCCAGCGCGCCCGCTGCAAAGTCCCCGCAGACGGCTGCTGGGCCGCTGCGGGCAGCGGCTACTTGCTGACCATCCAATTTGAATGGGAATGGGTGCGTGTCCTTGGCAAGACCTCCCTGCCCCGCATCCGATTTCACGACCTACGCCACACCCATGCATCGCAGATGCTTTCGGCCGGCGTGCATCCGAAGGTTGCCAGCGAACGCTTGGGTCATTCGACGATAGGCATCACGCTGGACCTCTACAGCCACGTCATGCCGGGAATGCAGGCCGATGCGGCAGAGCAAGTTGACGTGGCATTGCAGGCGGCTATAAGCAGCGAGCGAAAAGGCAAATAGTTGCAAAGTGCGTTGCAAACGGCTGATTTGGCCGATTGCGAAAATTCAAAAAGCAGAATGATTGCAACTAGTTGGAGGGATGGCCGAGCGGTTTAAGGCACCGGTCTTGAAAACCGGCGTGGGTGCAAGCCCACCGTGGGTTCGAATCCCACTCCCTCCGCCAGATATTTGGCTACCGTGCTGAATTGCCTCTGTATTTTCAAAGAGGGCCAAATCTTTCCTAAGTTATTCCTAACTTCCTAAAACGAAGAAGCCTGCCACCGCGAGGCAGCGGGCCAGCGTGAGCGCAAACGTTGCGCCAGCCTCAGGATCAACGTTCGTCCTGGCGATAGAGCCGTTTGGTCGCGCGGTCGCTTTCCATGCGTTCTGCAGGACCACGGTGGCGTCGGGTCATAAGAACGTATGCCATCAATAGGGCCAGCAACAGTGGCCCACCAGCAACGACGATCAACCACATCACACTTTCAAACATGAGGCATCTCCTTCACGTCACAACCGTCAAGGAGAAGAACCGTTCCGTTCAAAGTTACAGCAACACCAGCACCTCCTGCGACTGAGGGCCGTTTTCCCATGTGACCGTTTCGGAAATCCGGGCTCCGCTGCAACAAAAGGCTGCGGCTGCACGTTGCGGTTGATCATTCAACCAGGAGCAAAGCAAATGGCTGACGACAAAACGAAGACGGACTTCCGCGATCGGGACCGCGTCTCTGCCGATGAAGATTATGAAGTCGAGTATTTCGCCACCAAGGCCGGCATCACCCCGCAGCAGGTCAAGGAATTGATCGCGAAGCACGGCAACCGACGCGAGACGCTGGAGCGGGAAGCGAAGGCTCTGGGGAGCGGTAGGTAGGCCGGCATGCCAGAGTACCAGGTGGAAGAGTGGCATGGAGAGGAGTGTGTCTCAACTCAGGCCACGAGCGCCGATGATCCGTTATCTGCGGTAGAGAAGGTCACGGGCCAAAGGGTGTCGCCTAGAGCGCTTCAGGAGCATTGGTTTCGTGTGGTCGATGAAGATGCGCGAAGCACGCATGAATTCAGCCTTGAGGACGGCGGCCCGGCTGGAGATTTCGCAAAATAGCCATGACCAGAATCTCGGACCTGCATTGGGACCAACGCTGCAGATAGGCGAGAAAGGTGCAGCCGCCGGGCGGACCCGACGGCTTGTTGTCGATTGGATCGCTGCCGCCGCATGGGGCCTTAAGGCGCGGCCGGCGCCAGCTTGGCGGCTACTTGGTCGATCTTGTCGGCAAGTACGCTATTGGCCCAATCTGTCACCTCAGGGTCAACGGGCTGGTTGGCCATTTGGGCAAGGGCTGCATCGATCGATGGGACGTTGGC
>NZ_JAMYQZ010000180.1:0-3688 GCF_040321145.1 Mesorhizobium sp. M0514 | reverse complement strand
TTCCTTCGACGCGGTTCCAGTCCATGATGGCGATCTCCTTTCGTTGTCCTTTCGAATAACGGTCGTAGTGGCCATCAGGTTCCGCTGCAGGTAAGCGCGCTTGCTGGTGATCTAGCAATGGAACTTAATGCCCGTCGACCGCTTGTGTGCGCCGGCCTTTTCAGTTTGGAACACAGCGTTGGGTGCAATGGAACAGCTTCGCAGCCAGATGCAGGTATTCGCCGATCCGGGCCTGTGGGTCGCCTTGGCGGCACTGCTGATCCCTTATGGGATCGGTGTCGCACTGCTTCTGCGGGTAGCCGGTTGACGGACCTGCCAGCTCTCGCGTTAAGATGAGCGGATTCCAATAGAAGGCGCCTTAACCTGCGGCTGGGGGTCTTCGCGTTCGGCCATCTGTTCCAAGAGCTTCCGTGACGCAGCCAGGACGCGGCGTGTCTCGTCGATGGTCGTACGTAGGGAGTTGAGTTCGCCAACCGCCCGGCGTTGGTTCCGGCGAGCGCTTTCGAGGTACGAATCGTCAGGCTTCCAACCGTCTGTCATCGGAATGTGCAGCCCGCGTCACGTCACACGTGACTTTCACCTCAAACAGCGAAATGTTGGTGCCGTCATGAACTTGGAAGGCGACTTGGCGGAATGTGCCGCCCGGCACCTGGTCTTTCACTATTTCAAACAACGCCCTTGCCGCCTCATCTTCAGCGGCGGCCGAGTTTGCAAGCTCGGTGCCTTCGGTATCCCGGTAGGGGATAGTTTTCGGTTAGATCGAAGAAGAAGCGGGCCATGGTGCCCTAACAGCGAAGCTTTGAAAAGGTTTCCTCGATCCCGAATCACAGCGGCCAGGTGACGGCCACGGCGCACAAGGGCATTATGAAGCGGCCGGCGACGCAATGTGTCAAGCCGGGCCTGATCGGTCGCGTGAAGCACCTGCGCGCCGAGGCTGACCTGCGGCATGCATCGCTGCAGGATTTCGCAAAGAGGAATAGCGGATCGCATTGCAATGCCTCATTGTGAAAGGCGCCGATTGCTGTAGGCGGCAGACCTTCTCACAAAAGGTGAGTTAATGAATCGATTGTTGTTTTCAGCCGCCGATTTCCTTTCGCGGCCGCCAGGCTTCTACGTGATGCTAGTTGTGCTGGCCATATGCACGCTGCTGGTGCCGTTTGGCCTAACGAACGCGGTCACCTATGCTTTGTCTGTCGCTGCAATCATCATCACTGGGGTCGTACTGATCCAGGGCTATCGCGACACTGCAGCAATTCACCCCAAACTGGACGAGATCATTGTGGCTCTAAACGAGACCCGGAATGACGTTGTCGGTTTGGAACACGAGGATCCCGAGACGATCAAGACAAGGCTTGGCAAGCTTGAGAAGGAGGCCTCAACCCGTCCTTCATCCAGACGCAAAAAACGAGAATGAGTCCCATCGGCGCGCGAGGTGACCCGATCGCCTCCAGCGACTTGGCCGATCGACAGCCCGCGCAACAACACGCCGGACATCATCGAAAACATGGGTTTAGGGCCAACCGACCCTTCTGCTCTGTTCCGGCAGCAGGCCAAATCGCGGCAGGAAAATTCGCTCTAGGCAGGAACAGGTTGCCATTGGCCGAGTTCACTTCACAACAACAGGAGTGGAAAACCGTGAACACGTCAATCAGCAACGACCCCACTGGATCATCGAGCGACCTGAACTGGCTACACACTAACGATGCCGAGGTGGCCGACAGCAGCAAGGAAGCGCTCGGCAAACTAAAGTCGAGCGCTGCCGAAACCGCAGGGCATCTCAAAACCGCTGCCGCTTCGGTGACGACTGACGCGAAAAATTATGCCGGTTCGGTTGCGTCGGATGCTGCGGGCGCCTTCAAGGAAGCGGTGGAGTCGAACAAGACCGCCGGCGCCGACGCGATCGCCAACATTGCCCATTCCGTGAAGGAGGCGGCTGATGGAATCGAGAAGCAATCTCCGCAGGTTGCAGGCATGGTTCGGAGCGCGGCCGAAGGTGTCGAACGGATTTCGTCGGATATCAGGGACCGCAACGTGGGTGAACTGCTCGACTCGGTCACGAAATTCGCCCAGCGCCAACCGGCGGCCTTTTTCGGCGTAGGCATCCTGGCCGGCGTTGTGCTGACCCGGATCATGCGAAGCTCCGATCGGTCCTGACACGAAGAGCGTTCCAGATGGATGATGGTTCCAATCTCCGACCCTTGGGAAGCGTTTTCAGCGAAGGGTATAGCCATCTCGCTTCGCTGATGCGCCTCGATCTTCGTCTTCTCCAAGCCGAGATGAAGGTTAAGACGTCTACGATCGTCTCGTCAGGCGCGTGCGGCATCGCCGCACTGGTGCTCTTTGTCTTGGCTGCATTCGCCATGGTCCAGTTCCTGATCCTCGCTATGATCCACTTTGGTGTCGGTCCGATGGTAGCTTGCCTAATCGTCGCAGCGCTTCTGGGGGTAGGCGGCGTGCTGTTTCTCTATCTTGCGAAGCGAGCGCTCGCGGGATGGACCATCACACCTGTCGAAACCGTCAACCAGGTGCGCACTGACATCGCGGCATTGAAACAGGGGATGCGTTTTGGCTCAACCCAGTGAAGAGATGCGCGAGATCATGCTGCAAAGCCGCACAGAGCGGCAGGCTTTGTTTGAACCTGTCAGCGAGATAAGCCGGCGCCTGCAGCCCCGAAATCTGGTCGATGCGTCCACCCGGTACGCGAAGCAGAAGGTGGCGAAGGCGCTAGGCGGTGTGTCGGACGCCGTCAAGAATAATGGCGGCACTGCTGCCGCGGTCGCACTGGGTGCAGTTGCGGTGTTTGACGCCGGCAGGCGAAGCACGCATGGCCCGGCAGGCGCCGACGATATAGCTGTAGATAAGGTCGCCGGCGCCTCGCATTCCGACGCCGCGTCAATTCGTTATGAAGCCCATCCGCGCAAGGCGATCACAAACCTGTTTCGGGCCAAGGTGCTCGCTGGATCTGCGGGTGGCCTGCTGCTCGGCCACATAATCGGTAAGGCGTTTGAGCCCACAGCCAAGGAGCGCACCCTATTCGGCAAGGCTGGAGCTGAAGTTCAGGATGCGACGGATGCATTTATCGCCGAGCATGCACGCGGTGCGAAATTGGCCGCCGCGCAGGCCTTCGGGTTTGCCAGATATGCCGCTGCGTTCTTGGCCGTACTGGCCGCAGCTAGCGACTATCTCGTCCGCGCGGATGAGCACGAGCAGCGAAAGCACTGAGAGTGCGAAACTGAGCGTCAAAGGTATCCCCATGCATATCGTCGGAATCAACATTGGACAGGCGGCCGCGCCTTCCGGCCTGCCTCTTGTTAGAGTGGTGTTTGAGGGCCAGGGGGGTGAATCTATCGCGGTCGAAATGGCGCGAGGCGACGTCGCCGACGGCGCGCTGGAGGCAATCGACCGTGCAAAAGCCCTGCTTGTTCAGACCGCGACCTTCGAAATGCCTGTCGATAGAATTGGCGGTTTCAATAGGACACCGGAATCCGGCAATGTCCGCGGCCGGCAGAGCAATGTCTATACGTTCGAATATCGCGACGGCGACCAGGCTCGCCAGGTTCCGCCTGCCGTGATGCCAAGTTTTGAGGCTGCTCGCGCCGAGGCGATCCGTTGCGTAATCGGCCTGTTGGCTGATCTGGGCGATGACGATATGACCGGATGGTTAGTGCGCATGCGCGATCAGGCAGGC
>NZ_JAMYQZ010000179.1:0-3737 GCF_040321145.1 Mesorhizobium sp. M0514 | reverse complement strand
GCATCAGCGTGTTGGAGAAGAGATAGGGCCGCGAGCGCTGGCGCAGCCAGTCGACCACCTGACTTTTGCCCGAAGTGTAGCCGCCGGACGCGCCACCCAATGCCTTGCCCAGCGTGCCGGTGATGATGTCCACCCTGCCCTCGACGCCGCAATGTTCGGCCGAGCCACGGCCATTCCTGCCGACGAAACCAACTGCATGGCTGTCGTCGACCATGACCATTGCGTCATATTTGTCGGCGAGGTCGCAGACGCACTTCAGATTGGCGATGATGCCATCCATAGAGAACACGCCGTCGGTGGCGATCAGCCGGAACCGACAGTCGCGCGCCTCTTTCAACCGCGCTTCGAGATCGGCCATGTCGTTGTTGGCGTAGCGGAAGCGCTTTGCCTTCGACAGCCGTACCCCGTCGATGATCGAGGCGTGGTTCAGCGCATCGGAGATGACCGCATCCTCTTCGCCGAGCAGCGTCTCGAACAGGCCGCCATTGGCGTCGAAGCAGGAGCCGTAGAGGATAGTGTCCTGCATGCCGAGGAAATCAGAAATGATCGCCTCAAGCTGCTTGTGTTCCTCCTGCGTGCCGCAGATGAAGCGCACCGACGCCATGCCATAGCCGTAACGATCGAGCGCCTGCTTGGCCGCCTCGCGCAGTTCGGCGCTGTCGGCGAGGCCCAGATAATTATTGGCGCAGAAATTCAGCACCTTCTCGCCGCCGACCTCGATCTCGGCCGATTGGGTCGAGGTTATCACCCGTTCTGATTTGTAAAGCCCGGCCAATGTTAGACCGGCGAGTTCGTTAGAGAGATGAGAAATGAAAGCGTCGGTCATCGGCAAACTCACGGCAGCACAGCCCTCCCCGCACCACGGTGGAACACTCGAAAATATATCGCGGGGCTATGCGTAATTTACTGGGGTCGACCATGCCGGATAGGCATGCTTCTCCCAATATAGGTCTGCCAGCTGGCGAGTCAGAGCGCCAACCTTGCCGTCGCCTACAACGGTCTCGTCAATCTTGGTCACCGGCATGACCCCGCCCGCTGTAGACGTAATGAAAACCTCATCGGCATTCTTCAGCTCATCGCGATCAATGTCGCCGGCGCTGACGGATAGGCTCAGTTCGCCGCATAGATCAAATACGGTCTGGCGGGTAATGCCGGCCAGGACGCCATAAGCCGGTGTCTTCAGGCGGCCGTCTTTGACGGTGAAAACGTTGAAGCCGGGGCCTTCCGCAATGTTGTCGTTGATGTCGACGATCAATGCAGTTTCGGCACCGTAGTCGTACGCATCGAACAGGCCCTTCACCAGATCGAGCCAGTGATAGTTCTTGATGGTCGGATCGATCGACTTGGGCGGAATCCGAACGGTGTTGCTGATGGCGACATGCAGGCCGCGCTCAAGCTGCTCCTTGTTGGCAACCGACCCGAAAGGCACCGCGAATGCGATGAACCTATTCTCCGACTGGCGCGGGTCACGGCTAAAGGTGGGCGAGCCACCTCGCGTGCAGATCATTTCGACATAAGCCGACTTGTGTCCGGATAGCGCCACACAGGTCGACAGGATCTTTTCGATCTCATTGCGGTTGTAGGGAAGCTTCATGCGGAGCTTTTCCATCCCGCGGAAGAACCGGTCCAGGTGCAGATCCAGCCTGAAGAACCTCCCGTCCCACACATGAACAGTATCGTAAGTGGCATCGGAATGCAGAAAGCCCCAGTCCAGGACGGACACCTTGGCTTCGGACATCGGCAGGTACTGACCATCCATGAAGGCTACGCCATGAGGATAATGCCGTGGATCCCGGTGCCGTTGCTCTACGGCTGGGAGAGCCGTTGCATGTTCGGCTGTAGCAAATGTCATCTCTGAGTCCTCCAAATCTCGCAATCCAGGCGCTCCGCACACCCGGTTACGATTTGCCGCCGCGAAACCGCCCCGCGGTCCACGTCTCAGCAGTTCGACTGTGGCGCACCTCAGACCGCCAGCACGCCGCGCGTGCCAGATGTCAATAGCGGGATGTATTACCGCCTGAGCGGGGCCATAAGCATTTCGTGGCCGCCGGTCACCCGGCGATCCATTTAAATGGCAGACTTCGGTGCGCTGATTGCGATCAAAGTGGCGCTCCGGCCGCAATGCACGCTTCAAAAAACGGGATGGGAGTGGCGGAAACGTTCAGCCAAAAAAGGCTACACAAGCACCCGGGGCTCGAACTTCACTCGGTCCAACACAATCATGCTCTGGAACTTACGGACATTGGGATTTGTGTAGAGTTTGGTCTTTACAAAAACGTCAAAGGCTTCGACGTCCTCCACTGCTACAATAAGAACGAAGTCGGCATCGCCCGTGATCATATAGCATTGAGTGACTTCTTTTGCCGCCCTCATCGCTCGCTTGAAGTCATCGACAAGATCTAAACGCTCGCGATCGAGCTCCACCGTTACGACCACGGTCAGCGACTTCCCGACCGCCTTATGGTCGACTAGCGAGATATCAGCGGTGATAACGCCCTCGGCACGTAACTTATTGACACGGCGCATGCATGAAGCGGCAGACGAACTAACGAGATCCGCGAGTTCGGAGAATGACAGCCTGTTGTTCTTTTGAAGGGCGCCGAGTATCCGCCGGTCGAGATCATCTATCATGCCTGCACCTATGCGAAAACCATCGTCGCGTTAGCGATCTGGAACGTTCATAGCAAGAACAGCCGCTCAATGAAACGCTAGCCCATCCAAGAGGCGCTATTATTGCAATCGCCACGGAAACGAGACTGTTTCATTTCACCCAAATGCGAGTTTTGCCCGAACTCTTCCAAACGCTCGCGGCAAATGCTGCCCATGATGCCAGCCACTGGCCCGACGACGGCTGCCAGACATCGATGAATGGAGTCAGCATGCACTTTAGAAGGTTTATCACCTGGCCGACGAGGTCACAGTCTGGCGCCGGCATCTTCATCAGAACCCGAGCTCGACTTTTGCTGTGCATCTTTCATTCAAGGCGAAGTCGGCGAAGGGCCGACCATTGGCCTTCGTGCAGATATGGACGCCTTGCCGATCCGTGAAGCGACGGGAAAGGACTGGGCGTCGAGGATCCCGGAGAAGATGCACGCCTGCGACCATGACGGCCGGTGCTCGGTGCCGCAAAGTACCTCGTTGGGAGACGGAGATTCAGGGGCACCGTTGCGCTCATCTTCCAGCCGGCCGAGGAAGTCGAATTACCGTCGGGCGGGCTCAAGATGGTCGGAGATGGGTTCTTGGACCGTTTTCGCATCTGACCGGTCTTCGGGATGCACAAGAGGCATCGATGTAGGCAAGTTCGTCATTTGCGCGGGCCCGAGAATGGCTTCCTACACTAGTTTCCGTCCATAAACGGCAAGTTGTAGATTTTCTTGCGTAAATTGAGATTTGCGCAAGCAAGGCCCGGCGGTTTCAGATATCTTGGATCATGCCACTGAGTCCAAAGCCCTGCCACCGCCGGAGCCGACAATGCGCCAAGAACGCACCGTCCAACCCAGATCCTATGAGGAGGGTGGATAGCGACCTGCGCTGTGGCAAAGTGCGGTTGCTTAAACACAAACACCCTACCTTTGGAGACAAGCATGCCCGTTGCAGCTCACCGACCGAAAGCGCCGACCGCTATCCGCACCATCTTGGCGCAATTTTCATCTCATTGGACTTGAGCCGCTCGAAATGGCTGATCACCTCGCTTTCGCCGGGTGGCGGGGAGAAGATGTCGAAACATATGGTCGCGG
>NZ_JAMYQZ010000178.1:0-3944 GCF_040321145.1 Mesorhizobium sp. M0514 | reverse complement strand
CATGACGACAGCCGAGCCCGCCAGACGCTTCTCGGCTGTCGGCCAGTCGCGGATGAAGACCACGCTGTGGTCGGCCCTGATCTTGGCCAGCGAGCCCTGTTCGCCGATGTACTTGACCAGCCCGACCGGGTTGGAAAACTCGCGCTTGCGGAAATGGATGACGACGCCCTTGGGGCCGGCATCGAGCTTTTCGACATTGGCCCTGCGGCAGAGTGCCTTGATGAAGACGATCTTGAGCAGATGCTTCACTTCCTCCGGCAGCGGGCCGAAGCGGTCGATCAGCTCGGCGCCGAAAGCATCGATCTCCTCGGTGTTTTCGAGATCGCCAAGGCGGCGGTAGAGCGCCAGCCTGAGCTGAAGGTCCGGCACGTAGCTTTCCGGGATCATGACAGCCGTGCCGACAGCGATCTGCGGCGACCAGCCGCCGTCCTGGACCTCGCCGGAGTCCTTCACCTCGGCCACCGCCTCTTCCAGCATCTGCTGGTAAAGCTCGAAGCCGACCTCCTTGATGTGTCCGGATTGTTCTTCGCCGAGTAGATTGCCGGCGCCCCTGATGTCGAGGTCGTGGCTGGCGAGCTGGAACCCGGCGCCAAGCGTGTCCAGCGACTGCAGCACCTTCAGCCGGCGCTCGGCCGTGTCGGTGAGCTTGCGGTTGGCCGGCAGCGTGAACAACGCATATGCCCGCACCTTGGAACGGCCGACGCGGCCGCGCAGCTGGTAGAGCTGCGACAGGCCGAACATATCGGCGCGATGGATGATCAGCGTGTTGGCGGTCGGAATGTCGAGCCCGGATTCGACG
Organism: Mesorhizobium sp. M0514; assembly: GCF_040321145.1. NCBI lineage: Bacteria > Pseudomonadati > Pseudomonadota > Alphaproteobacteria > Hyphomicrobiales > Phyllobacteriaceae > Mesorhizobium > Mesorhizobium sp. M0514. The sequence continues at coordinate 3,145 of NZ_JAMYQZ010000178.1, read as the reverse complement.
ATGGTGGTCGACAACAGCACGTCGTACTGGCCGTCATAGAAGGCGTTCATGATGTCGTCGAGTTCGCCCGGCGGCATCTGGCCATGGGCCACCGCCACCTTCAGCTCGGGGACGGATTCGCGCAGGAAATCATGGATTTCGGCGAGATCGCTGATACGCGGCACGACATAGAAGGAATGGCCGCCGCGATAGCGTTCGCGCAGCAGCGTCTCGCGGATGACCAGCGGATCGAAGGGCGAGATGAAGGTGCGCACCGCCATGCGGTCGACCGGCGGCGTGGCGATCAGCGACAGTTCGCGCACGCCGGTCAAGGCAAGCTGCAGCGTGCGCGGGATCGGCGTCGCCGACAGCGTCAGCACGTGGACGTCGATCTTGAGGTCCTTCAGCCGTTCCTTGTGCTTGACGCCAAAATGCTGCTCCTCGTCGATGATCAGCAGGCCGAGATTCTTGAACGAGATCGCCGACCCGAGCAGTGCATGGGTGCCGATGACGATGTCGACCTGCCCCTCGGCGATGGCTTTCTTGGTTTCCGCCAGTTCCTTGGCGCCGACCAGCCGCGAGGCCTGGCCGACGCGGATCGGCAGGCCGGAGAAGCGCTGCGAAAAGGTCTTGAAATGCTGGCGCGACAACAGCGTCGTCGGCACCACGACCGCGACCTGGAACCCTTCCATCGCCGCGATGAAGGCGGCGCGCAACGCCACTTCGGTCTTGCCGAAGCCGACATCGCCGCAGATCAGCCGGTCCATCGGCTTGCCGGCGCCGAGATCGTCCACGACGGCATCGATCGCGCCCTGCTGGTCGTCGGTCTCCTCATAGGGAAAGCGCGCCGAGAATTCGCCGTAAAGCCCTTCCGCCGGCATCATGGGCGGCGCGGTACGCATCTGGCGCTCGGCGGCAATGCGGATCAACTGTCCGGCCATGTCGAGCAGGCGCTTCTTCAGCCGCGCCTTGCGCGACTGCCAGGCGCCGCCGCCGAGCTTGTCCAGCGTCGCCTCGGCTGTGTCAGAGCCGTAGCGCGACAGAAGCTCGATGTTTTCCACCGGCAGGAACAGCCGGTCGTCGCCGGCATAGTGGATTTCGAGGCAATCATGCGGCGCGCCGACCGCCTCGATGGTGCGCAGGCCGATGAAACGGCCAATGCCGTGATCAGCATGGACGACGATGTCGCCCGCCGACAACGACGACGCCTCGGCAATGAAATCCGACGCGCGCTTCTTGCGCTTCGAGCGCCGGATCAGCCGGTCGCCCAGAATATCCTGTTCGGCGACGACGACCAGTTGTTCGGTCTCGAAGCCGGATTCCAGCGGCAGCACCGCAAGCGCCGCCTGGCCCGGCTCGAGTTTTTCCGCCTCGGCCAACGTCGCCACCGGCACCAGATTGCCGAGATGATGCTCGGCCAGGATCTGGCCCAACCGGTCGAGCGAGCCTTCGGTCCAGCCGGCGACGATGACCCGGCGGCGCGCCGCGCGCTCGTCAGCGATGTGTTTTACGACGACATCGAAGACGTTGATGTTTGGGTCAGCCCGTTCCTCGGCAAAGCTGCGGCCATGGCGCGAGCCGCCATGGAAGACCTTCTTGGCCCCGACATCGGGCGCGTCGAAGGCGGTGAAGTCGATGGCTTCGCGCGGTCCGAGCGACGCCACGAGGTTTTCCGGTGAGAGATAGAGCAGGTCCGGCGCCACCGGCTTGTAGGGCACGGCGTCCTTCAACGCGGCGTCGGCCTGTTTGCGGCGCGCTTCGTAGTGGTCGAGGATTAGCGTGTGACGCTCAGCCAGCGCTTCGTGCGCCAGATGGTCGAAGATGACAGGCGCATCCGGCAGATAATCAAACACTGTCTCCAGCCGCTCGTAGAACAGCGGCAGCCAGTGCTCCATGCCGGCAAAGCGCCGCCCTTCGCTCACCGCCGCATAAAGGCCGTCGTCGCGCTGCGGCGCGCCAAAGGCTTCGATATAGGAGCGGCGGAAGCGGCTGATGGTTTCGGGGGTCAGCGCCACTTCACTCATCGCCTGCAGCGCCATCGACTTGCGCTGGCCGGTGGTGCGCTGCGTGGCGGCGTCGAAGACGCGGATCGATTCCAGCGTGTCGCCGAAGAAATCGAGCCGCAGTGCTTCCGTCCAGCCGGGTGCGTAGAGGTCGAGGATGCCGCCGCGCACGGCGAATTCGCCGATACCGCGCACCGTCGGCACTCGCTCGAAGCCGGAAATCTCCAGCCGGGACACCAGCGCGTTCATGTCGATTTGGTTGCCGGGCTTTGCGTGGAAAGTCTGCGCTTCGACCAGATCGGCCGGCGGAATGCGCTGCAGCAGCGCATTGGCAGTGGTCAGGATGACCGCGCGATGCGGCTTTTTTGCCAGCGCGATCATTGCCGTCAGGGCGTCGAGCCGCTTGGCGGCGGCATCGGAGCCTGGCGAAACGCGGTCATAGGGCAGGCAATCCCAGGCCGGCAACTCCAGCACCGGCAGGCCGGGGGCGGCAAAGGTCAGCGCCTCGATGATCGACGGCAGGCGCTGGCCGTCGCGCGCCACGAACAGCACCGGTTTGTCAGGCGCAATCTCATGGATCGCCTGCACCAGCGCAAAGGCTTCGTAGCCATCGGCAACGCCGTCGACGATGAACTGGCCGGCACGGCCTTTCGGCAGACCGATTTTGGGAATGAGGCTCATGGTTGCACGTTTAAAATGTCATGGTCCGGCGCGATGCCAGGATCTTTTGCAGGACGGCACAGTCGATATTCCTGGGAACCGGGCGTTCGCCGGTGACCATGGGCAGGAATTCGGTGTCGGGGATGTCGAGGAGCCTTTCATATTGGTCGATTTCATCGCCGGTCAAGGCGCCGATCTCGTTGTCGGCAAACGTACCGAGGATAAGGTCCATCTCGCGCATCCCGCGATGCCAGGAGCGGAACAACAGCTTGCGGCGCCTGATATCCAGCCCCTCGCTTGATCGTTTCGTCCCGGTCATCGTGCCGCATCCTTGCTTGGTGCGGCGCATATAGCGTGGATAGAGGGCGGTGTCAGCCTTGCAACGCACGGGTGGGCGGCTAAACATCCCTGGTGTGAAGAACACTCCTGACAACGCTGGTGCCGGACACCGCCCGCACTTCACCCTCCCCCTTGTGGGGAGGGTCGGCGAGCACGCTTCGCAA
>NZ_JAMYQZ010000177.1:0-3964 GCF_040321145.1 Mesorhizobium sp. M0514 | reverse complement strand
AGACGCTGTCGCAGCCCAAGCCGACGCTGCCGGCGCCGCATCAGGTGGCGGTGAACTTCTTCGAGAACACCTTCCTGCGGCCCATCACATCGAGCCGAAGCCTCGTCTACAATGCCTGGGTGACCCTGTCGTCGACGTTGCTCGGCTTTGCCTTCGGCACGGCGCTCGGCATCGTCATCGCGGTTGGCATCGTGCATGTGGCGACGCTCGACCGCAGCCTGATGCCGTGGATCATCGCCTCCCAGACGATTCCCATTCTGGCGGTGGCGCCGATGATCATCGTCGTGCTGGGGGCGATCGGCATCAGCGGTCTGATCCCAAAGGCGATGATCTCGACCTACCTGTCGTTCTTCCCGGTGACGGTTGGCATGGTGAAGGGCCTGCGCTCGCCCGAACTCATGCATCTCGACCTGATGCACACCTACAATGCCAGTGTCTCGCAGACCTTCTGGAAGCTGCGGGTGCCGGCCTCGGTGCCGTTCCTGTTCACCTCGATGAAGGTGGCGGTGGCGGCGAGCCTGGTCGGCGCCATTGTCGGCGAACTGCCGACCGGTGCTGTCGCCGGCATCGGCGCCAAGCTTTTGGCAGGCGCCTATTACAGCCAGTCCATCGACATCTGGTCCGCCCTTGTGGCGGGCTCGGTGGTGGCGGCCCTTCTGGTCATGGTGGTCGGCATAGCCGGGCGCCTCGTTGACCGCGCGATGGGCGGGAGGCCGGCATGAACTGGCTGAAGCCCTCCTGGCAAGCCGTGCTGGCCATTGCGCTGTGCCTCGTCGCCGTCGCGCTCGGTGCGATGTCGAAGCCGGAAGCGGCCGCCCTTGCAGACCCGACAGCAAGCTTCGACTACCCCTATTTCGGGATAAAGACCCCGATGATCGGCCTGGCCGTGCTGGCAGGGCTGATCTCGATGATCAGAATTTCGCCGCTGGCCGAGGCTGCGGTGCTGTTCATCGGCGCTCATCTCGTCGCCTGGATGCTGATCTCGGGCATTACAGGTTTCGAAGGCACGGCATTGGCGCCTTATTTCCTGCTGCTCGCCGCTGCCTGGCTGCTGGCCTGGCGCTGTGTGGCGGTGCTGTCGGGGCTTCGCCCGATGGCAAAAGGGGCGCGGATGGCGCTGCGCCTCATCATCCCGGCGATCTTCGGCGCCTGGATCCTGATCATATGGGAAGCGGTGACGCGTGGCGCCGGCATTCCCTTCATCCTTTTGCCGCCGCCGAGCGCCATCGGTGTGCGCATCGCCAGTTCCCTGCCGGTGCTCGGCGCCGATATCAGGCAGACCATCTTCAAGGCGGTGATCTTCGGCTACATCGTCGGGAGCGGCGCCGGCTTCCTGGTGGCCATCGCCGCGGACCGGGTGCCGTTCCTGCGCCGCGGTCTGCTGCCGATCGGCAATATGGTCTCGGCGCTGCCGATCATCGGTGTGGCGCCGATCATGGTGATGTGGTTCGGCTTCGACTGGCCGTCCAAGGCCGCGGTCGTCATCATCATGACCTTCTTCCCAATGCTGGTGAACACGGTTGCCGGTCTTGCCGCCTCCGGCCATATGGAGCGCGATTTGATGCGCACGTATGCGTCGGGCTACTGGCCAACACTCTTGAAGCTCAGACTGCCGGCGGCAGCGCCCTTCATCTTCAACGCGCTCAAGATCAACTCGACGCTGGCGCTGATCGGCGCCATCGTCGCCGAGTTCTTCGGCACGCCTGTGGTCGGCATGGGCTTTCGCATCTCGACCGAGGTCGGGCGGATGAACATCGACATGGTCTGGGCCGAAATCGCAGTTGCAGCACTGGCGGGTTCGGTCTTTTATGGCGTGGTCGCTCTCGTCGAGAGAGCCGTCACGTTTTGGCATCCCTCTGTCCGTGGTGGATAGGGCGGTGGGTTCGGGTGTTAACTTCAGAGGGTAAAAACATGAAAAGACTGATCATTCCGATGCTGGCCGGCGCGATGTCGCTGGCCGCGTTCCAGGCAATGGCCGCCGACAAGGTGACGTTGCAGCTGAAATGGGTCACGCAGGCGCAGTTTGCCGGCTACTATGTCGCCAAGGCCAAGGGTTTTTATGAAGCCGAAGGCCTCGACGTCGACATCAAGCCGGGCGGTCCCGATATCGCACCCGAGCAGGTGATCGCCGGCGGTGGCGCCGACGTCATCGTCGACTGGATGGGCGGGGCACTCGCCGCGCGCGAAAAGGGCGTGCCGCTGGTCAACATCGCCCAGCCGTTCAAGAAGGCCGGCATGGAGCTGGTCTGCCCGAAGGACGGCCCGATCAAGACCGAAGCCGATTTCAAGGGTCACACGCTCGGCGTCTGGTTCTTCGGCAACGAATATCCTTTCTACGCCTGGATGAACAAGCTCGGCCTGAAGACCGAAGGCGGCCCGGATGGCGTCACGGTTTTGAAGCAGAGCTTCGACGTGCAGCCGCTGATCCAGAAGCAGGCGGATTGCATTTCGGTCATGACCTACAACGAGTACTGGCAGCTGATCGATGCCGGCTACAAGCCGGACCAGCTCACCGTGTTCAACTACTCGGCGATGGGCAACGACCTGCTTGAGGACGGGCTCTATGCCTCGGAAGACAAGCTCAAGGATCCGGCTTTCGAAGACAAGATGGTGCGTTTCGTGCGCGCCTCGATGAAGGGCTGGAAATATGCCATCGACAACAATGACGAGGCCGCGGGCATTGTCATGGACGGCGGTGGCCAGGACGAAAACCACCAGAAGCGGATGATGAGCGAAGTCGCCAAGCTGATCGACAATGCCGACGGCAAGCTCGACCCGGCGACCTACGAGCGCACCGCCAAGGCGCTGCTCGACCAGAAGATCATCACCAAGGCGCCGACCGGCGCCTACACCACGGCCATCACCGACAAGGCGATCAAATAAGCCTGGCCAGGCAATTTCGACCTCGAGAGCGGCGCCTTTGACCAAATGTCAGAGGCGCCGTTCCTTTATGGTGTTCATGACGAAGCTGGTCTCGATCGAAGCGACGCATTTCAGCCGCGCGATCTTTTCCTTGATGAAGCGCTCGTACTGTTCGAGGCTGCCGGTCACCACTTTCAACACATAATCGCGCGACCCGGTGACGAGGTGGCATTCCATTACCTCTTCCCAACCGCGGATGGCGTCTTCGAACATGACGATCTCGTCCTCGTTCTGGCGGCTGAGCCGGACGGTGGCGATGGCGACCATGTTCCAGCCGAAGGCGGCCGGGTCGACCAGCGTGGTATAGCCCCGGATAATGCCGGCCTCCTCCAGCCGGCGTACCCTCCTCAAACATGGCGACGGCGACAGGCCGATGCGCTCCGCAAGCTCATTGTTGGTGATGCGGGCGTCGGCCTGCAACTCGCGCAGGATCTTGCGGTCGAAATCGTCGGCTATCTTCTGCTGCACTTTTGCTCTCGCTGGGCAATTTGTTGCCGGGATGCAGCCATGCGAGGCCGAGAATAGCAAGGACTGGCGGACCGGGATCGCATAAATTGCTGCACGAGACTCCTCCAGATGCAGGAAAAGCCATGACCGCGCCGCGCCCGTCGAAAACCCACATCGGCAACCACAAGCTCCATCCGGAAACGTTGATGTTGAGCTATGGCTTCGATCCGCAACTGTCGGAAGGCGCCGTCAAGCCGCCGGTGTTCCTGACCTCGACCTTCGTGTTCAAATCGGCGGAGGAGGGGCGCGACTTCTTCGACTACACATCCGGCCGCAAGGAGCCGCCGAGCGGCACGGCGTCCGGCCTGGTCTATTCGCGCTTCAACCATCCGAACTCAGAGATCGTCGAGGACCGGCTGGCGGTCTATGAGGGAACGGACGCCTGCATCCTGTTCTCGTCGGGCATGTCGGCGATCGCCACCACGCTGCTCGCCTATGCCCGGCCGGGCGATGTCATTCTGCATTCGCAGCCGCTTTACGGCGGCACCGAGACGCTTTTGACGCGCACGCTGTCCGGCTTCGGCATCGGCGCTGT
>NZ_JAMYQZ010000176.1:0-4159 GCF_040321145.1 Mesorhizobium sp. M0514 | reverse complement strand
CGGCTTCCGCCGTCTCGGCTTTCCTGTGCGCCGGCGCCACCGCCACCGACACCGGCGGCTCGATCCGCCAGCCAGCCGCCTTCACCGGCACCGTCGGCATCAAGCCGACCTATGGCCGCTGCTCGCGCTGGGGCATCGTCGCCTTCGCTTCGTCGCTCGATCAGGCCGGCCCGATCGCCCGGGACGTGCGCGATGCCGCGATCATGCTGAAGTCCATGGCCTCGGTCGACCCCAAGGACACCACTTCCGTCGACCGGCCGGTGCCGGATTACGAGGCGGCGATCGGCAAACCGATCAGGGGCATGAAGGTCGGCATTCCCCGGGAATACCGCGTCGACGGCATGCCGGAAGAGATCGAGGCGCTGTGGCAGAAGGGCATTGCCTGGCTCAGGGATGCCGGCGCCGAGATCGTCGACATCTCGCTGCCGCACACCAAATACGCTTTGCCGGCTTATTATATCGTTGCGCCCGCCGAAGCATCGTCCAATCTGGCGCGCTATGACGGCGTCCGCTACGGCCTGCGCGTGCCGGGCCAGGACATTGTCGACATGTACGAAAAGACCCGAGCCGCCGGGTTCGGTCGGGAGGTCAAGCGTCGCATCATGATCGGCACCTATGTGCTGTCGGCAGGCTATTACGATGCCTACTATCTGCAGGCGCAGAAGGTGCGCAATTTGATCAAGCGCGACTTCGAGACGGTTTTTGCCGACGGCGTCGACGTCATCCTGACGCCGGCGACGCCGTCGGCCGCCTTCGGCATCGCTGACGAGGACATGGCCGCCGATCCGGTGAAAATGTACCTCAACGACATTTTCACGGTGACCGTGAACATGGCCGGACTGCCGGGCATTGCCGTGCCTGCCGGCCTCGATGCCAAGGGCCTGCCGCTCGGCCTGCAGCTGATTGGCCGTCCCTTCGACGAGGAAACCCTGTTCCAGACAGCCGCCGTCATCGAGCAGGCGGCGGGAACCTTCCAGCCGGAGAAGTGGTGGTAGCATGCCGCCTCCGTCTCGCATTTCCATCGTCGAGACGGGAAACGAACTGCTGATCACGAACCCGCCACGCACCTCGGATTTCAGGACAGTCTTTGTCCTGATCGGGGCCGCGATCGTCGCCTACACCGGCTACATGGGATTGACGGATATGTCGTCCGCAACGCTCACCAGCGGCACGCTCGGCCTGCTGTCCTTCGTGGCGGTCATTGCCCTCTTCACCTATTTCCTGGGCAAGGATTTCATCTGGCGGGTGTTCGGCAGGGAAACCCTGCGGCTGACCGACACCGCAGCCGTGCGCTCGGTGAGGGGTTCCTTGCGAAATCGGTGGTCACTGCCTTTGAAAGGGCATCTTAGGGTCGAAATCCTCGACCACACCTATCCCACGGACGAAGTGGAACTGTCGGAAGTCATCAGCTTGACCAACGCGAACGGCGTCCTTGTTTTCGGCAGGGAGTTAAGCCGCCTCGAAGCGGAAGCGGTAGCGAGTGCGGTCGAGCACTTCATCGGCCGTCACAATTTGAGCTGGAGATAGGCAGGCAATGTTCTTCTATCTCTCCAAGATATTCTGGTTCTTCGTCCAACCACTCAACCTGGCGATCTTCCTGCTGCTTGCCGGCTTGCTCGCGGCGCTGATCGGCCGCCGGCGATTGGCGGCGGCGGGCAGTGTGTTCGCCTTCCTGATTCTGGCGTTGTCGGCCTGGACGTCGCTTGGCGCCATGATGCTCAATCCGCTCGAAGAGCGCTTCCCAAAGCCGCCGCTGCCGCGGAAGGTCGACGGCATCGTCGTGCTCGGCGGCGGCTTCGAGGGCGCCATCAACCTGGCGCGCGGCGGCTATGAGCTGAATTCGGGCGGCGACCGCATGGTCGAGGCGGCGATCATTGCCCGGCGCTTTCCCGAGGCGAAAGTGGTGATCTCGGGCGGCACCGGTGAACTGTTCATCGATGGCGAGGGGGATGCGGCCACCGCGCCGCGGCTGCTCGGTGCGCTTGGCGTCGACGCCGATCGCCTGATGCTCGAGAGCAAATCCCGCAACACCTATGAGAATGCCGTCTTCACCAAGGAACTGGTAACGCCGAAATCGGGCGAAACCTGGCTGCTGGTGACCTCCGCCTTCCACATGCCGCGCGCCAAGGCGCTGTTCGACAAGGCCGGCTTTCACACGGTCCCGTGGCCGGTCGACTATCGCACCTCGGGCAAGGAAGGCTTTGGCCTGTTTCGCGACAACGCACCCGATTCGCTGCAGACCACGACCATGGCGATCCGCGAATGGATCGGGCTCGCCGCCTATTGGCTATCGGGCCGGATCGACCAGCTTTTCCCCGGCCCGGGCGGCTGACCGATCACCGCTTGCCTTGCGGCGGAAAAGAACTGACGCCGCACCAGCACCGCCAGTAGCAGCAGCGTCGACAGCACGAACACGATCGGGTCGACGAACCAGCCGAGATAGCCGATCGAGAAGAACACCGCGCGCAGGCCTGAATTGAAATGCTTGCCGGCCAGCATGTTCATGCGCGCCGCGCGCCACACCGCCGTTTCGCTGACCGGGTTGCGTGACGCCTCGCCATAGGGGATCGGCACCGCGCCGATCAGGATCGTGCAGTAGTTGAAGAGACGGTAGGCCCAGCCGAACTTGAAGAAGGCGAAGGCCAGGATCAGGACCAGGCCAAAGACCTTGATCTGAAAGGCGGAGCGCGATGAGGTCGCGTTCAACGGCAGGTCGTTCAGCACGGCAAGGACCTGATCCGAGGCGCCAAGCAGCGCGAAACAGCCACCGAGCGCAATCAGCGAACTGGAGGCGAAAAAGGCGGTGCCTTGCTGCAGGCCGCTCATGATGGCGGTGTCGACGATGCGGATTTCGCGCTCGGCCATGGTGCGCATCCAGGCCTCGCGCTGCACGTTCATGGCCATCGTCAACGACACCCGGCTGACCAGTCTGCCGTCGGATGCCAGCGTATGCAGCAACCATGCGAGCAGGAAAAAAGCCAGCGCCGCCAGATCAGCCGTCGACAGATGGAAGGAATCGCCCATGCCCCCTTTTACCACAGGCAAAGCGGTCAGTTCGATGCTCCAAAGCATGTCGCCCAGAAGTGAGCTGCGGTTCTGGGACAACCACATGCATTAAAACAAGAACTTAAAGCGCGTCGCATGAATCCGTTTCAGCGCGACGCGCTTTCAGCCGGGGATGTCGCTGCCGGAGCAAACAAGGTCGGCAGGTGCAGCGCCGCAATCCGCAAAACAGCACAAACATCATGGAAAGTCCTATATGTAGGTCTTGATCCCATTCCCGGAGACGGCGCAGCGTGTTTCTTTCGGTTTTCGACTTGTTCAAGATCGGCATCGGACCGTCGAGTTCGCACACGATGGGACCGATGACGGCGGCGCGGCGGTTTCTCGACGAGATCGCCGGCGATGACTGGCCGCGCCCGGCCGGCGTCAAGGTCGATCGCATTGGCGCCAGCCTGCACGGCTCGCTCGCCTATACCGGTATCGGCCATGGCTCGGATCGCGCCGTTGTCCTCGGACTTGCTGGCCTGACACCGCAGACGGTCGATCCCGATCAGGCCGAGGGAATCGCCACGCGCATCGCCGCCGAGAAGCGGATATCGCCACGCGGCCATCCCTCCTATCGCTTCGACCCGGCGACGGATCTGGTGCTCGACCGCAAGACGCCGCTCACCGGCCACGCCAACGGCATGGCCTTCTACGCTTACGATGCCGGCGACCGGCTGCTGCTCAAGCGCATCTACTATTCCATCGGCGGCGGCTTCGTGGTGTCCGAGGAAGAGCTGCAGCGGATGAAGGTGAAGGGCTCGGTGACCACAGAAGGCAAGAAGGTGCCCTATCCCTTCAAGAATGCCGTCGAGATGCTGAAGATGGCAGGCAAAAGCGGCCTGTCTATCGCCGACATGAAGCGCATCAATGAAGAGACGCATATGTCGCGCGAGGAGCTCGACAGCGGCCTTGATGCGATCTGGGGCGCCATGAAGGGCTGCATCGACCGCGGCCTGTCGCAGGACGGCATCATGCCGGGCGGGCTGAAAGTGCGCCGTCGTGCCCGCATGCTGTACGACAAGCTGCAGGAGCAATGGCAGCAGAACAAGCCCAACCCTTTGCTGGCCAATGACTGGCTGTCGATCTACGCAATGGCGGTGAACGAAGAGAA
>NZ_JAMYQZ010000175.1:0-4202 GCF_040321145.1 Mesorhizobium sp. M0514 | reverse complement strand
GGTTTCGTCATAGGCGCCGGCGACCGCCGCTACCGCGGTCAACTGAGCGCGGTGCGGGCGCCGGTGGTCGAGCCGGAACTGCTGATGGCGTTCGTCTTCGGGGGCTAGAGCAATTCCGGGAAAAGTGTGAGCGGTTTCCGTGGAAAATTGCGTCAAACAAGAGTTAGAGCGCTCAAGACTCTCTGATGGGAACTTACGGCTGCACACCTTCACCAGGCGCGACCGTCGAAAGGCCGCCCTTGATATCCGCTATTTGAGCAGAACCGGTCTTCGCGCCATGGATCCACGCGCGATCGGTGCTGAACGAATACAGCGGCACGTAGGTCGGCAGGTCTGTGTCGCGGGAAACTACATTGCTCAAACTGTCGAGAATGAAGACGCCGCTGCCGGTGCTGACCGACAGCACGGCATGAAAGAAACCGCGCTTGCGATCCTGCAAGACGACCAGCGACATGCTCTGCGCCGGGATGCCTGCATGCAGCAGCGCGGCCATCTTGAGGATGGCGAAATCTTCGCAGTCCCCTGCCCGCCGCTCAAGGATTTCCCGGGGCTTGGCCCAGTAGTCGAGCTTGCCGTAAACCACGCTGTCCTTCTTGTAGGCGATGGCGCGATTTATACTTGAGTTGACGAAGGACAACTTGTCGATGAAGCGCTTGTTCCCGGCTGCCTTGACGATCTCGGCAAAGGCGCTGTTCTTGCGTTCGCACGCGCTGCTCGCGGTACAGTCGACAATTGCCTTGTAGACCGGCGCCCAGCGCGCCGAAACCGGGAAATTGCGCATCGACAGGGCAACAGAACCGAACACGCCGGGAATGATCGCCGCCGTCTGGATCGGGTCGATCCCGGCGGCGGGCGGCGCGATCGAAGAACCACGCTTTTCATCAACGGCAACAGGACCATAGCTGCTGAAAATCATGCCGATCCGGTAGGCTGAAACCGGCTGCCATGGCTGCGGCCGAGCCAGCGAAACGCCGCCGAGACTGGAAGGGGTTTCGACCGCCGCCAGAACTCCAGCGGCAGCGCCGGCATTCACGGTAATTGCTTTCGCGGATGATGGCTGCGGCAGGCTTGTGATCGCCATTGCCAGCAGGATGAGCCTGAGCCCGGTTATTCCCAGGGCAGATTTTTCTTTTTTCATGACGCCCACCTCTTGACTGTGGACGGTACCAATCTTGTCTCAAATTACTGGAAAGGAAGGTGGATAAGTTTCCTTCAATCGGGAATACCCACTTTGTGTAAAACTTTATTCAAATTTATACTTCTGTTTACCAATCCAGCTCAGCCGGCGGATATCAAACGAGGCGCGGCTCGGCCAATGCATATCAGATTATATCGTCCGGGTTTACCACACGTAAAAAATGCCGAGACTTGCATACCGGGATATATGAAATTGATTGCGGGACAGTTGCAAAGCAGAAGTCGTCACTGTCTCTATCCGGGAAATGCCGGAGGGGTTTGGCGATGACGACGAGTAACGATTTGGATACCGTCTCGAATTCTTGGGACGAGCACTCTTCACATGAACATGGCGGCCCGCCATCGCAGGCAGGCATCCAGGTAGCGCAGGCCGCTCAGGCGGCGCCTGCCGAGCCGGTACCGGTCGATGTCGGCAGTGGCGCACCCGTTCAGCCGGCAGCACCCGCGGAGGCGAAAGCGCCGGCGGCAGCCGCGCCGCATGAATACGTGGCCGACGCCAGCAACATCGTGAAACTTCCGGCGGACGTCTCCATCGACAACATCAAGGTCGACGGCCACAATCTGTTGCTGGAACAGGCCGACGGTTCAGTCATCCTCATCAAGGATGGCGCGCTCAACGTGCCGACCTTCATCATCGGTGATGTCGAAGTTCCGCGCGTGGCCTTGCTGGCCGCTCTTGAAGCGAGCCACGTCGATGTCGCCTTCGGTGCTGATGGTTCGATATCGGCCGGCCCGGGCGGTTCGAACCCAAGCGCCGGCGCAGACTTCTCGGTTCCCCCCGGTGGCATCGGCGACGGGTTCGGTCTTTCGGCACTGTTGCCTCCGACAGACCTGGCGTTCGGCCAGCCGGATCATCGCGAGCTGTTCCCAAGCCTGCGGCCGGATTCCACACCGTCGATCATCGACCTGACGCCTTCCGTCGAGGGCGGCGACACCATCGTCAATGAAAAGGGCCTGCCGGAAAGCCCTGGGCCGGAAGGTTCGGGCGAAGCGTCGGCGCCAGGCGTTGACGGCGACATCTCCGAACACAACACCGGCACCTTCACCATCGCCTCTCCCGACGGTGTCGGCTCGCTGACCATCGCCGGCCAGGTGATTTCGGGCGCGGCTCTTGCCAACAGCGCATCGACGCCGATCGACATCATCACGCCGCTCGGCAACACGCTGACCGTCAACGGCTACGACGCCAGCACAGGCCAGGTGAGCTACAGCTACACGCTCGTCCATAGCGCGACTCACCCCGACGCGGGGACAGATTCCATCTTCGACGACATGACGATGACGGTTACCGACACCGACGGAGACGTGTCCCTTCCGGGCACGCTGTCCGTTCAGATCGTCGACGACGTGCCGACGGCGCATGATGAGGCCTCGCAGTCGATTGCGGAAGGTGCCCCGGCGCTGACGGGCACGCTGGACTTCGTCGCCGGCGCCGACGGCGCGACGGTGACGCATATCAACGGCACGGCGCTGATCTTCGATGCCGGCACGGGTTACTCGCAGTTGATCGACATCGGCGCGGGCACCATCCAGGTGAAGGCGGACGGGTCCTACTCGTTCACGCCGGACGCTTCGGTGGATAACAGTTCCGGTCCGGTAGCTGTTAACGCGACCTACACTGTGACGGACGGCGATCTCGACACGTCGATGGCCAACATCGCCTTCACAATCACGGACGGCGCGGCCCCGGTTGCCGGCGCTCCGATCACGCTGGCGCTTGACGACCAGAACCTGAGTGACGGCTCGACGCCGGCCGGCGCTGACTTCGCCTCGAACTCGATCACCTTCACGCCGGGCTCGGATGCGATCGCCTCGATCGCCTTTGGCACCGACCTGAGCGGGTTGAACACCGCCAACTTGACCTGGACCCGGGTGTCGGACACCCAGATCGTCGGCAATGACGGCGCCGTGACTGTGGTGACGCTGGATCTGGCGGTTGCCAACAATGTGGCAACGGTGACGGCGACGCTGAACAACAATTACGATGCCCATCCTGGCATTAACGCCGACGACCTAGTCGATCTGGGCCATCTCGGCGTGGTTGCCACCGACACCGACGGCACCCAGGCGACAGGCACGGTCAACGTGACGGTGTCCGATGACGTGCCGACCGCGGTTACCGACATCGACAGCATCGGGGCCGGCCTGTTCGGCCCGGCCACCGGCAATGTGCTGGTTGGCGGAACCGATGCCCTCGACGGCAACACGACCGACGGGGTTGCCGATACCAAGGGCGCCGACGGCGCTGCCGTGGTCGGCGTCGTCGCCGGCGACACCAATGCCGCCCTCGACAATACCGCAACACTCGGCGTGCAGATCCAGGGTCTCTACGGCAAGCTGACGCTGGCCGCCGACGGCACCTACACCTATACCCGCGATGCCGGCTCCGCCGGTGGCCATGACGACGTCTTCACCTACACCATCAAGGACGGTGACGGCGACACCTCGCACACCACGCTGACCATCTCGATCGGCAACTCGCCGCCGGTGATCACCGACCTGACGCCGGCCGCCAACGGCGGCGACGTCACCGTCAACGAGGATGACCTCCTGGCCAGCCGCGGCGTTGGCGAATCGGCCGGCTCCGACACCTCGAAGGAAAGCACCACCCAGGGCGGCACCTTCACCATCTCCTCGCCCGACGGCATCGCCTCGCTGACCATCGACGGCCATGCCTTCATCACCAACGGCGTGTTCACCGCCAGCTCCTTCACCACCGCGCTCGGCAATACGCTGAACGTGACCGGCTACAATCCCGCAACCGGCACCGTCAGCTATACCTACACGCTGCTCGACAACGAGGCCCATGCTACCGGCGCCTCCACCAACAGCCTGTTCGAGAACCTTGCCGTCTCGCTCACCGACCAGGACGGCCAGAACGCCACAGGCACGCTGTCCGTCAACATCGTCGATGACGTGCCGACCGCGGTTGCCGACATCGACAGCATCGGGGCCGGCCTGTTCGGCCCGGCCACCGGCAATGTGCTGGTTGGCGGAACCGATGC
>NZ_JAMYQZ010000174.1:0-4347 GCF_040321145.1 Mesorhizobium sp. M0514 | reverse complement strand
GGAAGCCGCGGCGATGTCAGAAGCGGTCGCGTTGTAGCCAGGCATGCCGACGGACATTGTGGGGTCGCTGGCGGAGGTGCAGGACGCCAGAAGCACGGAGAAAAGCGCTGCCGCTATAGTGCGACCTTCTCTCCCCGCGAGACGCGATCCTACTGATTTCAAAACTAAATTCCCCCTCGGTGTCCGGTCGGCCTGCTATTGGTGCGGCGTCGAAACGTTCACATCCAATAACCTTGTGTTCCCAAACCGGAAACGAGACTTGTGTCAATTCTGCAAGCCTCTGAATTATTTGCTCGTTGGAGGCCAATTGAGGCTTCTTGAAGGTTGACGACACCATTTCGCCCCGTTTTGCCGGCCCGTCAACTCACCAGACATTACATTCCGTTACACACAGGCACCTGCAAAAGGTTCCGGCCGTTACACGCGGACCTTCACATAGGTGCCGGGGGCATCACCCAGAGTTTTCATATGCTTGCCCGGTTTGCGGGCCGGAACGAGGGTGTCGTCCTGGGTTTCGATCCAGTGCTGCCAGTGCGTCCACCAGGAGCCGGGATGCTCCACCGCCGAGGCGAGCCACTGGCCAAAATCGCCCGTCGGTTTGCCGCCGGTCCAGTACTGGTATTTCTTGGCTGCCGGCGGGTTGACGACACCGGCAATGTGGCCGGAACCAGCCATCACAAACTCGACATCGCCGCCGAAATATTGCGAGCCGAGAAACACGGAAAGGGCCGGCGCGATGTGATCTTCCTTCGACGCCAGGTTGTAAACCGGGATGGTGACGTCGGCCAGCGACACAGTGCGGCCGGCGAGTTCCATCACGCCACGAGTCAGATTGTTCTCGAGATAACAGTTGCGCAGGTAGAAGGAGTGGTTTGCAGCCGCCATGCGGGTGGAATCGGCGTTCCAGTAGAGCAGGTCGAAGGGCAGGGGATCCTTGCCGCGCATGTAATTGTTGATGACATAAGGCCAGATCAGGTCGCCCGAGCGCAGCATGTTGAAGGCGGTCGCCATCTTGGTGCCGTCGAGGTAGCCCTTTTCGTTCATCGATTTCTCGACCGCTGCCACCTGGTCCTCATCGACGAAGACTTTCAGGTCGCCGGCATGGGTGAAGTCGACCTGCGTGGTGAAGAAGGTCGCCGATTTGATGCGGTTGTCGCCTTCCTGTGCCAGCAGTGCGAGTGCGGCCGCCAGCAGCGTGCCGCCGACGCAATAGCCGATGGCGTTGACCTCTTTCTCGCCGGTCGCCTTCTCGATCATGTCGAGGCCGTATTGCAGGCCTTCCCGTATGTAAGCTTCCCAGCCCTTGGCGCCGTGCCGCTCGTCGGGATTGATCCAGGAGATGACGAACACGGTATGGCCTTGCTCGATCGCCCAGCGGATGAAGGACTTTTGCGGGTTGAGATCGAGGATGTAGAACTTGTTGATCCAGGGCGGGCAGATCAGCAGCGGGCGCTTGAGCACCGTCTCCGTCGTCGGATCGTACTGGATGATTTCGGCGACATCGCTGCGCCCGACCACCTTGCCGGGAGATGTCGCGACGTTCTTGCCGATCTCGAAGGGCGAATAGTCAGCTTGTCTCAGCTTCAGGTCGCCCTTGCCGGCGGCGATGTCTTCGGCCAGCATCTTCATGCCGCGCACCAGGTTTTCGCCATTCGAGGCAACGGTTTCTCGAAACAGCTCCGGATTGGTCAGGATGAAGTTCGACGGCGAGATGGCATTGGACACCTGCTTGACGTAGAAGCTGGCCTTATGGCGGGTGTGATCGTCGAGGCCTTCGGCGTGCTCGACCAGGTCGGCCGCCCAGCGCGAGGTGACGAGATAGGCCTGTTTGAGGAAATCGAAGAAAGCGTTGCGACCCCATTCGGGGTCTTGAAAACGCTTGTCGCCGCGCTCGGGCTTGACCGCATCTTCGGGCGCCTCGGCATTCGGGCTAACCTTCTGGATGGCGTTGCCCCAGACCGTCATGTAGCCGGCGAACAGTCGCGTCTGCGCTTCCAGCGCGCGTTGCGGGTCGGCCAGCCAATATTCGCTGAGCTTGGAAAAGGTTTTTACCATGTCGACCACGGGTTCGGCGACATGATCGCGCACCTCGCCCTTTTCGCGCGGCTCGGCCCAGGCGGAGGCGGCTTTGCCGGCCTGCTCGACCATGCGCGCCATGTTCAACGCGAAGCGTTCCGGGTCTTTCACCAGATATTGCTCGACGGTCGAAGATTGATCATCTTCCGCTTTGCTCGAATCAGGTGTTTTGGACATGGCTCGCGGGGTTCCTCCCGAGGCGTTTTCTTGACATATTATCATGGGACATCTGACCGGGTCCAATGCGCTGTACCCCGGCTGCCAGGAAAACAATATGACGATTAACACCGGCAAGACCATTTTTTCGGGGGCAGGCCGCTGTTGCCGCGTCGCGGTTGCAATCGCCTGTCTGACGCCAGGGCTGCTGGCGGCAAGTGGCTGCACGAGCGCCAACACCGGCAACGGGATGAATGTCGGCCTGACCCAGGGCGCGCAGGACACCGGCTCTTATCCCAATCTCAACATCCCACCGCAGGTGGCGGCAAAGCAGCTCACCCCTGAGGAGACGCAGGCCAAGCTTGCCCAGTTGAAGGGCGAACAGCAGGGGCAAGTGGCCAAGGGCGGCGGCGGTGCCCCGTCCACCAGCCCGGCGGCGCTGAATTCGCTGGCGAAGAACCATGGCAAGGACACGCTGAAGCAGATCGAAGCCAAATGCGATCCCGCCCTCGACCCTACCTGCAAATAAAGCTATATCGCGCGCCGAAAGCGGTCTTTGCCAAGGGCGCCTAGCCAAGCCAACTATGCTAAAGCCAATCTTAAATCGTCTGGAACTGACATGGAAGAATTTCACAAGGTCCGCCGGCTTCCGCCCTACGTGTTCGAGCAGGTCAACCGGCTGAAGGCCAGCGCCCGTTCGCGCGGCGCCGACATTATCGACCTTGGCATGGGCAATCCGGACCTGCCGACACCGAAGGCGATCGTCGACAAATTGTGCGAAGTGGTGCGCGATCCGCGCACGCATCGCTATTCCTCCTCCCGCGGCATCCCAGGTCTGCGCCGCGCCCAGGCCGCCTATTATCAGCGCCGTTTCGGCGTGAAGCTCAATCCCGACACGCAGGTGGTGGCGACGCTCGGTTCGAAGGAAGGCTTCGCCAATATGGCGCAGGCGATCACCGCGCCGGGCGACGTGATCCTGTGCCCCAACCCGACCTATCCGATCCATGCTTTCGGCTTCATCATGTCGGGCGGCGTCATCCGTTCGCTGCAGGTCGAGCCGGATGACGGCTTCATCCCGGCGCTCGAGCGCGGTGTCCGTCATTCGATCCCGAAGCCACTGGCATTGATCCTCAACTATCCGTCGAACCCGACGGCGCTGGTCGCCTCGCTCGATTTCTACAAGGACGTGGTCGCCTTCGCCAAGAAGAACGACATCATCGTCCTGTCGGACCTTGCCTATTCGGAGATCTATTTCGACGGCAATCCGCCGCCTTCGGTGCTGCAGGTGCCGGGCGCCATCGATGTCTGCGTCGAGTTCACCTCGATGTCGAAGACCTTCTCCATGCCCGGCTGGCGCATGGGCTTTGCCGTCGGCAATGAGCGGCTGATCTCGGCGTTGACGCGGGTGAAGTCCTATCTCGACTACGGCGCCTTCACGCCGATCCAGGTGGCGGCGGCGCATGCGCTGAATGGCGACGGCGCCGACATCGCCGAAGTGCGCGAGGTCTATTTGAAGCGCCGCGACGTCATGGTCGACGCCTTCAGCCGCGCCGGCTGGACCATTCCGGCACCGGCTGCCTCGATGTTCGCCTGGGCGCCGATCCCGGAGCCGTTCAAGCATCTCGGCTCGCTTGAGTTTTCCAAGCTCCTGATCGAGCACGCCGACGTGGCGGTGGCGCCGGGCATCGGCTTTGGCGAGCATGGCGACGATCATGTCCGCATCGCGCTGGTCGAGAACGAGCACCGGATCCGGCAGGCGGCGCGCAACATCAAGCGCTTCCTGGCGTCCAGCGCCAAGCAGCCGAACAATGTGGTGCCGCTCGCCGCGCATCGCTAAAGTCGCCGCACATCTTATTCGAGTAGATTTTTTGAGGGGCGTCGCCGGGCATGGCTGAAGCGTTGCGTGTTGGAATTGCGGGTCTGGGTACGGTTGGCGCCTCGGTGGCGCGCGTGCTGCGCGACAAGGCAGCGGAGCTGACGCGCCAGTGCGGACGCGATGTCATCGTCACGACCGTTTCCGCGCGCGATCCCAAGCGCGACCGTGGCGTCGACCTCAGCGCCGCCAAATGGTTCGACGATCCGATCAAGATGGCGCAGGCCGCCGATATCGACGTC
>NZ_JAMYQZ010000173.1:0-4428 GCF_040321145.1 Mesorhizobium sp. M0514 | reverse complement strand
TCATCCGGCTCTAAATCAAAGAGATAGAGCATGATGTCGTCCGAAAACCGCTTCACACTTTTCGGCATCATGCTCTAGCAAACCACGAAGCGCCCGCGATTTGACCGCTCAAAGTCCACTCAAACTGAAAGTCCAGCCAGCTGAGGTCACTGCGGTGCTGCGCCGCATCCTGGCCGAAAACGGTAGTGAATATCGCTGGACCTATGTCGTTGCCATCGGCTGCCTGCTGATTGTTTCCGCCACCACCGCCTTCACGGCGTGGATCATGGCCCCGATGATCAACGAGATCTTCTACGAACGACGCGGCGACATGATCGTCTGGATCTGCGCCGGGTTCATGGCCGCCTCCGTGCTGCGCGGCTTCGCCGGTTACGGCCAGGCGGTCGCGTTGGCCAAGATCGGCAACAATCTGGTCGCCCGCTACCAGAAGCGCAGCTTCGACCATCTGATGAAGCTCGGCGTCGACTTCTTCAACGATACGCGTTCCGGTCGGCTGGCGGCACAGGTCAACGAGAATGTCGGCGGCGTTCGCGATCTGCTGTCGCTGACGCTGACCTCCATCAGCCGCGACGCGGTCTCGCTGATCGCCCTCGTTGGCGTCATGATCTACCAGGATCCGGTGTTGTCGCTCAGCTCGCTGCTGATCGGGCCGCCGCTGATCTGGGCCGTCGTCTACATCACCCGCCGATTGCGGCGCATCAACCGTGAATCGGTGCTGATCAACTCGCGGCTGAACGGGTCCGTACAGGAGGCCACGCAAGGCATCGCCATCGTCAAGGCCTTCACCCTGGAAGCCGAGCTGGCGCGCCGGATCGGCATCATGGCCGATACGGCCGAGCAGCGTAACAACAAGATCGCCCGGGTCGCGGAGCGGCTGTCGCCGATTTCCGAGATTTTGGGCGGTCTCGCCATTACCTCCGTCCTTGCCTATTCCGGCTACCGGGCGCTGGTGCTCGGACAACCACCAGGCGCTGTGTTTTCCTTCATCACCGCGCTGATCATGGCCTACGATCCGGCACGGCGCCTGGCTCGTACGCAGGTCGGTATGGAACGTGCCCTGGTCAACGCCCGGATGATTTACGAGCTGCTCGACCTGGAGCCTAAACAGGGCGATGCGCCCGACGCGGTCGAAGCCAGGATCACCACCGGCGAGGTTCGCTTCGACAATGTGACGTTCGGCTACAGCGCCGACATGCCGGTGATCAGGAACCTGAGTTTCACCGCCGCGGCCGGCAAGGTTACGGCGGTGGTCGGGGCCTCGGGTGCCGGCAAGACGACGCTCGTGGCGCTGCTGCAGCGCTTCTACGATGTCGACAAGGGTTCGATCGAGATCGATGGCCAGGACATTTCCAAAGTCACCAAGCACTCGCTGCGCGGCTCGATCGCCTATGTCTCGCAGGCGCCCTATCTGTTCGAAGGCAGCATACGCGACAACATCCGTTTTGGCCGACTTTCGGCGACCGACGCCGAGATCGATCGGGCGGCGGTGCTGGCGGCGGCCGACGAGTTCATCCGTCAGCAGCCGCAGGGCTACGACACGCCCGTCGGCGAGGGCGGCTCGACACTTTCCGGCGGCCAGCGCCAGCGCGTCTCGATTGCGCGGGCGATCGTGCGCAACGCGCCGATCCTTTTGCTCGACGAAGCGACCTCGGCGCTCGACAATGAGGCCGAGGCGCGCGTCCAGGAGGCGCTGACCCATGTGATGGAAGGGCGCACCACCATCGTGATAGCGCATCGCCTGTCGACGGTCGTCAACGCCGACCACATTATCGTGCTTGAAGAGGGGCGCCTGGTCGAGGAAGGCACCCATGCCGCACTGATGGCCGATCCAAACAGTGTCTACGCCCGCTTCCACCGCATTCAAGGCAAGAACGGACTGGGGCTTGTCGACGACTCGAAGCCCGTCCAAACTCCGGTCCTGCGCAGCCGCGCCAAGAAGGCGGTGGGGAGAACAGCATGAGCGAATCCGGCGAAATGGGCCTGGTGGTGGTGGGGGCGGCCGGCCGCATGGGCCAGACGCTGATCCGCGCCATCCATTCGATCCCCGGCGCCCGCGTCGTCGGCGCGGTCGAACGAACCGGATCGCCCTATCTCGGCAGGGATGCGGGCGAGCTTGCCGGCATCGGCATCATCAATGTCACGATCGGCGACGATCCGCTGCCGGTGTTCGCCAAGGCCGACGGCGTGCTCGATTTCACCATGCCGGCAGCCACCGTCGAATTCGCAGGCTATGCCGCGCAGGCACGCATTGCCCATGTCATCGGCACCACCGGCTGCTCGGCGGAAGACGACGCCAGGATCGAGGCCGCGGCGCGCCACGCGACGATCGTCAAATCCGGCAATATGAGCCTCGGCGTCAATCTTCTGGCGGTGCTGGTCGAGCAGGCCGCGCGCGCGCTCGGTCCAGAGGATTTCGACATCGAGATCCTCGAAATGCATCACAAGCACAAGGTCGACGCGCCGTCGGGCACCGCCTTGCTGCTCGGCGAAGCGGCGGCGGCGGGACGCGGCATTTCCCTTGCCGGCAAAGATGTGCTGTCACGCGACGGCCATACCGGCGTGCGCAAGCCAGGAACCATCGGCTTTGCCAGCTTGCGCGGCGGCTCGGTGGTCGGCGACCACAGCGTCATCCTGGCCGGAACCGGCGAGCGCATCACGCTGTCGCACCATGCCGAGGACCGCGCCATCTTTGCCCGCGGCGCGGTCAAGGCCGCGCTCTGGGCGCGCGGTAAAAAGCCCGGACTTTATTCCATGCGGGACGTGCTCGGCTTGAGCTAAACTATCCATAATTTTGAAGGAGCAAACATGTCGGGAACTCTCGTGCTCGTGCGCCACGGCCAGAGCGAATGGAACCTGAAGAACCTGTTCACCGGCTGGCGCGATGTCGACCTTACCGAGCAGGGCCACAAGGAGGCCAAGGAAGCCGGCCAGAAGCTCAAGGCACGCGGCTTGAAATTCGACATTGCCTTCACCTCGGCGCTGATCCGGGCGCAGAAGACCTGCCAGCACATTCTCGACGCGGTCGGCCAGAGCGATTTGAAGACGATCCGCGACCAGGCGCTGAACGAGCGCGACTATGGCGATCTCTCCGGCCTCAACAAGGACGACGCGCGCCAGAAGTGGGGCGAGGAGCAGGTGCACATCTGGCGCCGCTCCTACGACGTGCCGCCGCCCGGCGGCGAAAGCCTGAAGGACACCGGCGCCCGCGTCTGGCCCTATTACCTGCACGACATGCAGTCGCATGTTCTGAAAGGCGGCACCGTGCTGGTCGCCGCGCATGGCAATTCGCTGCGCGCACTGATCATGGCGCTGGACGGCAAGAGCGGCGAGGAGATCGTCAAGCTCGAGCTCGGCACCGGCGTGCCGGTGATCTACAAGCTCAACGCCGATTCCACCGTGGCGTCGAAGGACGTGCTGGAGGGGTGAGGTTTTCGGCCAACGCATTCGCCAAGTCGGCGCTGCCCCTCATTGCCCTGCCGGGCATTTCTCCCCGTATAGTGACGGGGAGAAAGGGCTGGCCGCAGCCTCGGCGCTCTTCTTGTGACGCAGGTGACCGGCGAAAATCATCGATGAGAGCGCCCCTCTCCCCGTCACTGTACGGGGAGAGGATGCCGGCAGGCAGGTGAGGGGCGGCGCTGACCCCCGGGAAACTAAGCCGGCAGGCAGCGGCCCTCGAAAAAGCGCGTTGACACATATCGTTTGCCCGCTTACATGAGCCCGCACCAGCCCAGATGGCGGAATTGGTAGACGCGCACGGTTCAGGTCCGTGTTCCGCAAGGAGTGGAGGTTCGAGTCCTCTTCTGGGCACCAAATTCCCGTTTCGGATAAGTCCGAAATGATTTAGACGCGAAGCAAAAAAGCCCGGTTCCCGGGCTTTTTTGCTGATGAATGACAGATTGTCCAGCGGAGGGTCAATGCGGCGGGCGAACCGCTTTCATTGCTTCTTCTTCGAGTGTCTGGAGCTTCTCCCGAATCTCCTCCGGCTCGGCATGCTCCAAGCCGACGACATCGTTTCTGGTCTCATTCAGCGAAACGATAATCTCATCAAGCTTGGCGTGAATGGCGGCCGTGTCGCGGTAACCCTGGATCAGCACAACGCCGGTGATCACGATGGCCGCTACCGACAATGCGTAGGTGACCACATTCGTCAGGCCGAATGGCACCAACGCAGTACAGAGCAGCATGGCTACAAGAAGGACATAGAAGCCCGGTGGCCGGGATAGAAAGTCGCCCATCACAAAGAGGAAGCGGTTCATATCCAGGCCGCGGTCAAAAATGCCACGAGTGCGGTGACGGCTACGCAAATTGGAATTGCTGCGAGTAAGGCAGCTTCCAGGACCCAAGTTTCCTTGTCGCTAAACATCAGACATCCTCCCGTTCAGAAAACGGCTGCCCGTAGACTTTCACAGGGCAGCCACAGCCCGCCGC
>NZ_JAMYQZ010000172.1:0-4728 GCF_040321145.1 Mesorhizobium sp. M0514 | reverse complement strand
CAAAACCCCTTCGGGCCAAAAGTGTTACCCATGTCTCCGATATAAACCGTAACCTATGTGTCCGGAATGGACCCTCGGTAAGCTGGCGCACCCGACAGGATTCGAACCTGTGACCTCTGCCTTCGGAGGGCAGCGCTCTATCCAGCTGAGCTACGGGTGCCTTCAGGGAACCTGAAAACGAACCAGCCGATAGGCCGGCCAGCCACGGCTTCTTAGCGGAAGCCGGCGCGGGCTTCAACGGGCAATTGGCGTGGCGATATTTTCGAAGCCACGTCGCGCGGCTCGGCAACTTCGCGTCCGCCTTGCAGCCTCAGCCCGGGACTCACCCCGCCACCTCCACCTTCGCCACCCGCCTGCGCACCCTGCGCGGCGCCCGCTTCGCCTTCTTCGCGCCGGTCAGTTCGTGCATCGCATCCAGCTGCATCTGCTGCATTTCGGCCAGCCGCGTCCATTGGCGCGAGATCAGATAGTCGAGCTTTTCGTGCAAATGGCGCACTTCCAGCTCGGCTTTCAGGTTCACCCGGTAGTCGTTGAACGAGCGCAGGCGGTCCTTGGCCTCCGTCCGTCTCTGGCTCATCATGATGATCGGCGCCTGGATGGCGGCGATACAGGAGAGCAGCAGGTTGAGCAGGATGAAGGGGTAGGGGTCGAAGGCGCTGCTCACGCCCGCGATCAAATTGATGCCGATCCACACCGCAAGCACGCTGCCGAACGAGATCAGGAACCACCAGCTGCCGCCGAAAGCCGCCATGTTGTCGGAGACGCGGTCGGCGAACGAGCGGTGCTCCTCGAACTCCTCTTCCGAGTTTTCCGAAATCGTGTCCTGCCTGGCGATCGATTCGACCACCTGGCGGTCGAGCTCGGAGAATTCGCCATGCTCCTGCTGCAGCAGCTCCTCCATGTAGCGCATGCGGTAACGGCCGAGCTCCTCCCGGCTGATGCGGGCGCCGCGCGGCAGGTCGGGATGATCGGAGCGGATGCGGTCGGCCAGGCTCGGCCTGAGGTCGTCGATGCGCACCAGGTCACGCTTGCGAAACTTTCTACCTGATATCGCCGACGGTTTTCGCTTCGGCTTCAGGCGGCCATGGGGTTCGGAGTCCGGCACATCGGGCGCTTCCAGCGCCTCGTCGGCAACCAGTTCGGCGTCGTGGGCGGGCGGCGCCTCGAAATACTCGCCGCCGCTGTCGTTTTCATTGTCGGCCTGTTCGGATGGTTTTGGGCTCATGATGCCGGCTCCTGCTGTCGCGCCCACGATACGCCAAGGCGAGGCGGCATAGCCACTGTGGCGGTGAAGATTGGGGGCTTGTGCATGCTTGTGATGAATGCCTGCTGCAATTGCCTGTGGCAGCGCAGCCCCCCGGGGCCTCGCTCGCCTGCTGCTCGGCAACCAGACCGCCGAAGTGCTGTTGCCGACGGAGGTCGCGCCTGCTGCAGAGTTAAGATGAGGCAGCGATCCTTCACGACCCCCCTCTGTCCTGCCGGACATCTCCCCCTCAAGGGGGGAGATCAGATGTCGCCATGGCTTCGCCAAACACGAAAAAGAGGCGAGACGCCGAAGCTGCTAATCTCCCCACTTGAGGGGGAGATGGCCGGCAGGCCAGAGGGGGGTGCTGTCCCGCCGGCGTTTCAGAGTTCCTCCACCCAACGACGGGTTCTATTGCGGCGGTAAACCAGGCAACTGCGACCCCTGCGCCGGCAAACCAGGCGGCGGCAGGCCGGGCGACGCGGCCGGCTGATCTCCCGCAAACATCAGCCGCGTCTTCGTATCGGCCATGGCGGGCGACAGACTGCGCTGGATCAGCGCTTCGACATGGTCGTTGCGCTGCCTAGCGCTGTCGGCGCCCATCACCACCACGATCAGATGCCGGCCGTCGGCATTGTAGGACGTGACGATATTGTAACCGGATGCCCTGATATAGCCGGTCTTGATGCCGTCGACGCCGCGCACCCGGCCGAGCATGTCGTTGTGGCCGCGCACCAGCCGGCCGCGGAACATGAAGTCGCTTTCGGAGAAATAGTGGAACTGCTGCGGGAAGCGGGCGCGCAGCGCCATCCCCAGCGTCGCCATGTCGCGCGCCGATGTGTGCTGGCCATCGTCGGGCAGGCCGGAGGCATTGCGGAAGACGGTGCTGCTCATGCCGATCTGGCGCGCCTTGGACGTCATCATGGCGGCGAACTGGTCCTCCGAGCCGCCGAGATATTCGCCCACCGCCACCGCCACGTCATTGGCCGACTTGACCACGATCGCCCGGATCGCCGAATCGACATCGATGCTCTCGCCGCGCTTGAAGCGCAATTTGGTCGGCGGCTGCCGGGCGGCATTGTCGGAGACCGGAATCTGCGTTTCCTTCGAGACGCGGCCGGACTCCAGCGCCTCGAACAGCAGGTACAGCGTCATCATCTTGGTCAGCGACGCCGGATAGCGTTGCGCCCTCGAACTGACTTCGAACAGCGTCTTGCCACTGCCGACATCGACGACGATGGCCGCATATTTCTCCTGCGGCGCCGGCACCGCCAGCACGCTGTCGGGCGGTGCGGTGGTGTTGCAGCCGGCCACGAAGACAAGCAGCAGGAGGGCTGCGAGAAATTTCTGGGCGGGGGAGGGGAAATGGAAATTTGGCAAGTCAAGTCCGGCGTTGCTGAGAGGGCCGGAACCTAGCCTAACCCATTTTGTTCGTCCATTTGGTTAACGGCGGAGCTGCCGATGACGCTGCCAATCTCCCCCGCAAGGGGGGAGATCAGATGTCGCTTCGGCTTCGCCAACCATCGGCGCTGAAACGGCAACCTCCCGAAATCGCCTGCTTCCTGTCCTGTTTTGCCTGCGGGGTCGCGGTGCTGCTATAGAGGCGGCAATTGCTTGGGGGATTTGACAATGACCGGTGACATCGGCGCGGCTGCGCCATCTCTTATCAGGGCTTCGCTCAGCCGCACCGGCAAATGGGCCGGCAGCGTCGCTTTCATCGGCGGCGCCGCATCCGACATCCTCAATCCGCTGGCGCCGTTCGCCGCCTATATCGCGCTGGTCGCTTCGGTTGCCGCCGCCGTCATCGCCATTGCCATCGTTCTGCGGCTGGTGCTGGCCGCCAAGGCGCTGCCGGCGCTGATCTTTGCCACCAGCGCTGCCGCCGTCGCCGGCGGCGTCTATGGCCTGCAGCAGCAGTCCAATTCGCAGAACGGTGTGATCGCCGGCCTGGTGCCGGCCATCGCCCAGTTGCAGCAGCAGATGGGCATCGTCTCGGCCAGGGTGGCCAGGATCGAGCAAACGGTAACCGAGACGAAGCTGGCGGTCGACCAGGTCAAGCAATCGACCGACGCGGTGGCGAAGAAGACCGAGGAAATTGCGTCGACCCAGCAGCAGCAGGCTGAGCAGGGCGCGCAGACGCAAAAGTCGGTAGAGGCGGTCAAGCAGACGACCGAAACGCTCGCTGCCGGCCAGCAGAAACAGGCCGAGCAGGCGGATAAGCTTCAGGCGACCACCGAGCAGATCGCCGCCTCGATCGACACCATCGCCAAGGGCTTTGCCGCATTGGCCGCGCAGGGCGGGACGATCGCCGAGCCGAAGCGGCCGGACGAATTCTATCACAATGCCCGCGTCTACGAGCTTTCCGGCGACATGCTGAATGCGCGGCGCTCCTATCTCGCTTTCGCCGGTTTCGACGTCGACGCCGTCGATCCCTACACACGCTTCGCCACCCTGCTGCGCGTGCAGGACGGCAAGGCCGGCGCCCGCGAAGTGTTCGGCGCCCTGGCCGACAAGGCCAAGGCGCTGTCGATCAAGCTGGTCCATATCCTGCAGTTCGACGATGCCCAGCGTCTCGACAAGCTCAACGCCTTCATCGCCGCCAATCCGGATTTCGCACCGGCCTATTACCTGCTCGCGCAGGAGTTTTCCGAGGATCGCCTCGGCGTCCAGTCGCTGTCCGACAAGCGCAGCGAGGCCGAGGCGCTGACCAGGTTCGTCTCCTATGAAAAGGAAGGCGGGCTGCTCAAATATTTCGTCGACCAGACGCAGCTCGCCGACTGGCTCGACCGCAGCCGTACCCGCCTGACGGCGCTTGGCGACGTGCTCGACCCAGCACGCTTTGCCCCGACGCTGACGCCGATGCGCTCCAATGCCGGCTGGACGATCTCCATCTCGCTGCCCGAGGCCGCGACCGGCATTTCCTGGCGCATGGGTGTGTCAGGTCCGTTCACCGACACCGGGCTGATGGCGATGAACGACCAGCGCACCGGCAAGCCGATGCCCAATCCGAGCTTCGAATTGCCCGACAGCACCACGGCCACCACCATCGGGGTCAAATATCTCGATCTCAGGGGCCGCGAGACCGGGCCGTTCGACATAAGTTTCGATCCGGACGCGGCGCTGCAACAGGGCAACAAACAGATCCTCGACCAGTTCTGGACGTCGTGGATCGCCTTCGACGCCAGCGGCAATCACGGCCTGGTCTATTTCTCCCAGATGCTGTCATTCCGCTGCGGCATCAAGGAGGTGCGCTACAGCCTGAACGGCACGGCGCTCGACAAGGAGATCAAGCTGCCGCCTTGCGACAAGAAGGACCCCTACGCCATTCCTTATGACTACCAGCCTTACTTCAAGGTCGCCGACAACGTGACATCGATGGCGGTGCAGGTCACCTACACCGACGGCACCAAGTCGCCGGTGCGCGAGTATAAGCGGCAGTAGGCGCCCACCCTCCCCCATGTGGGGAGGGTCGATCCGCGTAGCGG
>NZ_JAMYQZ010000171.1:0-4751 GCF_040321145.1 Mesorhizobium sp. M0514 | reverse complement strand
GCCAGTCTGGAAAAAACATCTAGGGAAATTCACAAACTGCTGAGAGCCACGTGGCGGTGCTATGATGTCGATGTTGTCAACTGCGATCAGGCCAGCGTCGGTGACGCAGTGCGAGCGCGGGCGCTCTGCAACGACCTGACAATCGTCGGCCCTGCACTTCTCAACGACGTTAACGTCGGTCCCCTTGTTATCAACGGCAGCCTGTTCGACACCGGAAAGCCGGTGCTTGTCGTGCCGGAGGGCGCTGAGGCGACTCTGTCTCCACGGCGGGTGCTGGTCGGCTGGGATTCGCGAGTCGAGGCGTCCCGTTCGGTTCGGGAAGCGCTGCATCTGCTAGCCGGTGCTGAGGAAGTTCGTGTCGCACTCGTCGATCCGGAGGCGACCTGCACCGGAAACGGTACCGAGCCGGGAGCCGACATCGCTGCCTATCTCACTAGGCACGGTGCTCGGGTGTCGGTTGACCTGCTGGCGAGCGCCGGAAAATCGGCAGCCACGGTGCTCGCGCAGCACGCAATCGACACGTCTGCAGAAATGATCGTCATGGGCGCTTATGGCAGCCGCCGGCTGCGCGAGCGGATCTTCGGTGGCGTGACGAGATGGATAGTTGGGAAGCCGCCATTGCCGCTGTTTTTGGCTCGCTGACGGGTTCCGAAGCAGCACCGACGCTGTTCGAAACTCTACTCACTGGGTCACTATCTTGATGCCAAGTCGGAGAAAGATCGCGGCAACATGCAAGCTTCGCGAAGCTTCTCGGAGCCAGTCTGCACGCGCCGCCCGAGAACATTCGCGCACGCCTCTAACGCGCGCCCGGGGGGGTTCTGCTCGCCCGAGTTGGTCCGTGATGCTGAGACCAACGGCCGGGCAGAGGTATGGGCAGTGCTCACTGCAGCCACGATCACGGCGCAGGTCGGCGTCAGGTCAAAGAGGGTCGTTCAGCGCGACCGAGTTCGGACCCGTAGCGGCATCGCATGGGCGCTATCCCGATCTCCTCAATTTTGGCCGGGAGCTGAACAACGCGATGACCGTGCCGTGGCCGGGGCCCGTCAACTTCGAGTAGGGACCGGTCGGGCTCTTGCCGGAGTCGGCGGGAATTGATGGCATCAATCACGTTGTCATCGCGTGGGATGGTAGCCGGGTTAGCAGCGAGGACGGCCGCGTCTTCAGTGTTTTCATTCTGTCCGGCCCGGCCCGCGTGGCGACCGAGCGGTCTTTGGGGCTGGTCAAATTCCGACAACGCTCACATTCGCACCAGGCGGTCCCTGTAGTGCCTGAGCACAGGGAACACCGAAAATATCGGCACAAAGCAGGAATCCCGCAGAGTGCACCGACCGGCACATACCGGCACTCATCCTGGCCTTTTCGCCGTGATGATCATCGTCGATCTGGTGATGACGGTACTCGCGACCCGCAGCCGGACATGACCGGCTTCGTCGCGAAGAACTCCGGCGTCGCGAGCCAGGAATTCAATCGCAAAGCGGAAGAGGTAGGGCAGGGGCGATGCTCGGGTGGAGCGGCCCCTGCAATCGCAATGGCGTTCCGCTTCCACCTGAGCGACCGAAACGGCAAGAAGCTCAAGCAAGGCTTGAGGCGGACGATGATCACGAGCCTGGCGGTAGCCAACGCAGTCATGATGTCCATCTGCTCGTCCCTCGGCCAGAATATATGTCGAGTCGTCCGTGGCCACGCTTCTCTGGCGACGCGAAGCGCCTGATGCGTGTCCAAGACCTGACAGTAGCAGAAAACATGTCGCGTCCAATACAACCGGCTATCTTGGGCACCCCGGACGTCTTTTAAGGATCAAGGGTTTACTGCGCGCTGAGCGCGTTGGCATGGCCTTTGCGAATTGAGAGTCAGCAACACTGAGTGAAGGCTGACTGCACGCAGATGCGCAAGACGAGCGATGCTCTACCTTCCTTGAACCCTCGTTCCCCATCTCAAAGGGGGAACAAGCCTGCGCATAAGGTCACGCAACCTTTGGCAACAGCTTTGGAGAGCAAAATGGTGTTGCGGATGGGGTCACCGGCTCCTTCGATCAAAGTGGAGGACTGGCTGCGTGGCGAGCCTCTTGCGAACTTCCAGCCCGGCAAAGTCTATATCGTCGAATTTTGGGCAACTTGGTGCGAACTATGTGCCGCGGGGATGCTCGAGCTGATGCAGCTACAGGAGAAATACAAGGACAGCGGGCTTGAGGTCGTCGGGATCGCGGCTGATGAAGACGCTCCAACGGCCGTCGAGGCCCGGACCAAGTTGGACGCGTGGTTGGCTGAAAAGTGCCCGGATCTGAATCATCGGATTGCGTTCGATTTCACAGGCGAAATGAAGAAGCTTTGGAGGGAACCCAGCTTTTGCGTCGGGGTTCCGACCTCGTTCGTAGTCGACCGAGACGGCTGCATCGCCTTTATCGGTCATCCGAGCCAACTCGGTGAGGTTTTGCCGAAAGTGCTCAACGGCAGCTGGCGTACCAGCAACAAAGCGAAAGCGGCCGATCAGGAGCGGATCGCCACAAGCGAACCCCTGGCGCGCGAACAAGCGTTGAAGAAGCCGATCGATGACAGGTTCTGGGCGGCGGTGAAGTTGGAAGATTGGAAGACGGCGCTCTGGGCGATCGAAGAGGGCATTGCCTTGATGCCGGACGACCTCAATTTCCGCCTGGCTCATGCACATCTGTTGCTTCACAAAATACAAGACATGTGGACCGGCTTGCCCGTGATGCGCCAATTGGTTCGCGACGCGATCGACAAAAATTCCGAGGATTGGATGGTTTCGGCGCTAGACCAACTTTTCCATCCGGCCAATGATCATTCGCGCCTTCCCCCTGCTGAGCGCTTCGCGATGGGCAAGGAGCTACCCGAACACATCCTGGCGCTGAATCCCCCGCAAGGCGACAGTCCTAAGTTCCGGTCCTATCCCGCAGTCGCCCGGTACTATCACGAGAACGGCAACAATGATCGCGCGACCGAGTTGGTCGAACTGGCACTGCAGTCGCTGGACGGTCCGGAGCCTGTCCCGGACGAATTGAAAGAGCACCTTCTACCGGATTTGCTGCAGGCCCTGGCCAACTACAGAGGCGGGAAGGTTTGTTACGGCGCTCTCTGTGGGGCTCCGCAAAACCATTTCCCGGAGGTGCCAAAGCGCGGCCGGGCAAGAGGAATACTTAAGAAGGGGGTGGTCGGAATGTTTACTGGCCGGTTCATCCATTTCCCTGGCGTGGCCGCAGCAAGCAGGCCCCATGCAGCACAGGGCGGATCGTTTGCAGCAGGTTCGAGGTTCGTATCTTGCGATGACCTGCGGCCGCATCGCGGCGGAAGTGATGTTCGACGCGAATTCGCGTGGAGGACTTCGCAGTCGAGGAGGTGTTCAAGGTCGGCCACGGCGACATCAATTGCGCGGAATCGGCCGCCGCGAGCCGGGCGTCGGGTGCGCAAGTGTGCCCGAAGTAGGCGTCCCGTGCTTCGAGGAGAGGACTGAAACGAGGAGAAGGCGAAATGTCTGATGCCGCGGTCAGCCCGGCTGTCAACGAGGACGAGTCGGCCCTTGCCACACCGTTCCTCAGATGCCTGCGGCTGGTCCGTCCTCCAGACTCCTGCGGCTCGTGGGAAGGCAAATCGGACGCCGAACTGCTGGCCAACTTCATCGTCACCAGAAAACAGCGACGTGCTATGCCCGTCATCGACGATCCCGAGCCGGACCTGTGGAGGCTCGACTTGTTCTACACCGCCGTCGGGCTCGCGATTGAGGAGCGTTGCGGTCTGATGACATCGCCAATGACAAAGATGAAATCCACGAGGGCTTGGGGCGCATGCTTTCCACGGCCGGGCAGTTGGTCGTTCTGTCGAGACATTCACCGGTTCGGCTTCGAGACGCTTCGGAAACTCGCTGAGGCCGGTACGAAACTGTCGAAGATGCGACCTCAGTCACTGAAGCCTAATCGCAACCTGGCACGGGCGTGAAGACACCGATTTCGAGGAAGGATCTATGTCAAAGCTGAATGAGATGGGAACGAAAGTCCGAAAGCTTCAGCTGCGCGCGGCAATTGCCAAGATGAAAATTGCGCGACCTTGCAGAGAATCTCCCGGGAAAATGGACGGAGATAGAGGAAGTTGCCGAGGAAACGTCGGCGGTTTTTGCCGAGTTGGATGGCTCGCTACAATGAAGAAGTTACGATGATGAGCACATTCACCACCCGCGACGGCTCCGGATGGGTGCCGGAATACCTCACCGCTATAGACGGCACGACCTGCATCGGCTGCGGCCGCTGTTTCAAAGTCTGCTCTCGCGAGGTCATGCATCTTTACGGCGTCGATGACGTGGGTGAAATCCTCGGCGCCTGCGACGGCCAAGACGACGATTTCGACGGCGAGCTCAATCGCATGATCATGGTCGTCGACCATGCCGGCCGCTGCGTTGGCTGCGGAGCCTGCGGCCGCGTCTGCCCGAAGAACTGCCAGACCCATATTGCGGCCGACCAGGTCGCTGCATGATCTGGCGGACAAACCAGGAGAACGGCGTTGCCCTTTAGAATCTTTTATTGCTTCCTGTGGCTGGCCCTGTGCAGTAACGCTCTGACCTTCTACTTCGCTTCTTACTCCATCCGCACAGTAGTCGTCACGACCCTGGCTTGTTCGCTGGCCCTTCAGCTGGCGTATTTCGCAAGCGTGCTCTTTCTGATCTGGCGCTCTAGCTGCGCCAGCTCAGCTGGCCAAAGGGCTGAGCATTTCGGTCGTTGCAAGGAAGTCGGGTCCGAGCCGCCA
>NZ_JAMYQZ010000170.1:0-4804 GCF_040321145.1 Mesorhizobium sp. M0514 | reverse complement strand
GGTCGGCGGGCCACCGCGGCGCATACGCTACCCCTCAATCGCACCGCGCCGGGAACAAGAGCCACTGCCGTGTCACGTCAGGATCAGCACGATTTTGTACGTATCCGGGTCGACGATGACGATGCGCCCGTCGGCCAGCACGAAGTACTCATAGGATTCGTAGGCCGGGACGATCTTGACAATGCGCGCCGGCAGACGGTGCAGGCGCACTTTGTGCCGCGGCACCTCGATGCCGACCGAAATGTCGAAGTCGACGTTCTTCACCGGCTCAACCCTGGTCTCGTGGATGATCTGCGTGACCTGCGTCTTCTGCTCGACGGTCACGTTGTTGATCGAGGCCGTATTGCCTTGGTCGGTCTGAACGTTTGTGTTGCCCTGAGCGTTCTGCTCGGTGGTGGTCCCGGCCTTGCCCTGGGCCTGCTGATCCGTGCTGGTGCCGGTCTGGCCCTGAGCGTTCTGCTCGGTGCTGGTCCCGGCCTTGCCTTGGGCCTGTTCATCCGTCTTGAGCTTGGCCTTGCCCTGAGCCTGCTTCTCGGTGCTGGTGCCGGTCTGGCCCTGAGCATTCTGCTCGGTGCTGGTCCCGGCCTTGCCTTGGGCCTGTTCATCGGTCTTGAGCTTGGCCTTGCCCTGAGCCTGCTGATCGGTCGTGGCGCCGGCCTGACCCTGAGCATTCTGCTCGGTACTGGTCCCGGCCTTGCCCTGTGCCTGTTCACCCGTCTTGAGCTTGGCTTTGCCCTGAGCCTGCTGATCGGTCGTGGCGCCAGCCTGGCCCTGTGCATTCTGATCGGTCTGTGACTTCATCTTGCCTTGCGCCTGTTCGCCGGCCTTGCCGCCGTTCTGGCAATCGGCCGCGCCGGCGGCACAGTTGTCGCCGCCGCTCGGCTGCACGGCCTGGGTCTGGGCGATCGCGGCGCCGCACCCGACGCCAAGCGCAATCATGCTCGTGATCAACACATGTTTCATCTGCTTTCTCCTTAAAGAGTCGGTCCCTCAGCCTAGCCAACTCTGCCAAAAATACTTTGTTCCACATTTTGTGAATAAAATCGGGCTTCTAAGAAGACCAATGAATGTAGGCAGTAATTTTGCAACAATCACCTACAAATTGCATCAAACAATTAACGCAACGTAACATCTGCTGAGCTTGTGATCCCATAGCGATGACACCAGCCTCACAAGCTTAGAAGTACTCCCGTCGTCATGACCAGGATGGCTACCCCGAAAACAGGCAAGAGCAACCATCGTGCCTGATGGACGCTGTTGTCCATTAACGCCTCCCACAAGTGCTGATCTCAACGATGCCGAGAACCCTGTGTTCCGCCCTGAGGAGGCTCTAGGACCTCTACAGCCTGGCACCAGACTTTGGTCCCTCCCCCTATCGTCCATTGGCCCGATGACGCCCGGACCGAAGCCCCACGCGGGAACGCAGCCGCGAAAAGCCCGTTCGGCTTGCGGTGTGCATCAACCTCACCAACAACCACCGTATCGGAATCGAGCTCGCGCAAGATGCATGAGCGTTGATGAAGGAGAGAATCATGACGACCATGTACCAGTCGACCGCAATTGCCGGATTCTTGCTGCTCGCGAGCGCGGGCGTAGTTGCCGCTCAAGACGTCATCATCGCGCCGGAGCAGGAAACGGTTGTGCGCGAATACGTGAAAAAGCAGCCCCTTGCGTCGGTGAAGATTCCAGGTGTCGAATTGAACGTGGGGACCGCCATTCCCGACACGGTGGAACTGCATGAAGTGCCGAGCGTCAAGTATCGCTACGTTGTGGTCGACGGGCGAACCGTGCTGGTCGACCCCGGCACGCGGAAGATCGTCAAGATCATACAGTAACGCTGATCCCACCGCCGTTCCCCGCGGGTGGCGGTGGGATCATGCCCTGAAATTGCGGTTTCCCCGGCAATTCAACCTAGCGCTTGCTCGCACCATCGACCGTTCTAGATGTAGGATGGCTTAGGCATTTTGGCGCGGCCAAAGTCGCGGGGTCGGTTGAGACGTGCGCTACATTGATAGTCTCTATCAAAACTGGAACAGGCTATCGTTGGCTTGGCAGTTCATCATAGTCGGAAGCATTGGGCTGCTGTCGCTGATGCTGGTCGTCGGCCTATGGGTCACCTCGCAAATACGAGATGGAGTGATCCGCAACTCTGCAAGCACGACCGCGCTTTACGTCGACAGTGTCATCGCGCCAATCCTGCCGGATATGCGCAAAAGCCAGCAGCTCAGCGACACCGTTAAACGGGCGCTCGATGAAACCCTGGACCAGGGTGCTCTCGGCAAAAAACTGGCGTCGTTCGTGCTTTGGCGGCGTGATGGCAAGGTGCTGTACGCCAAAGACGCGGCTCTTATCGGCCAGACCTTCGAGCCAAATGCGAACTTGCTGCATGCGTTCGGTGGAAACGTGGTGGCGCAATTCAATGATCTGGACGAAAATGAAAGGAAGGAACGGAAGAGCCCCACCGCCTCGCTGCTCGAGATCTACAATCCGGTTCGAGAGCCGTGGTCGGGCGATGTTGTGGCCGTTTCCGAGTTCTACGAGATAGCCGACGATCTTCAGGGCACTTTAAACTCGGCACTATGGTCGAGCTGGCTGCTCGTGGCTGGCGCGACCGCGGTCGCCTTGGCGATGCTCTCGGGAATCGTGCTTCGCGGCAGCAGCACTATCGAAACGCAGCGTTCAGCGCTTGAGACACAAGTGGCCGAACTTCAGTTGCTTTTGGAGCAGAATTCCGCTTTGCGGGAGCGCGTCCAGCAGGCGTCGCGCCGCGCAACGGCAATCAACGAGCGTTACTTGCGTCGCATCGGGTCTGATTTGCATGACGGTCCAGCTCAGCTGGTCGCACTGGCTGCGCTGCGCATGGACAGCCCTCTGCTGCTCGATCCCGCCGCATCCCCAAGCCACCGGAAGACCGAGATCGCCGATATCCATCATACGTTGGACGAGGCGATGCGGGAGATCCGCGCCATCTGCACCGGCCTCGTGCTGCCACAGATCGAAGCTTCGACAGTCGCGGAGATATTGCGGCTTGCGGTTGCCGAACATGAACGCCGGACGGCCTCCTCCGTATCGCTTTCACTGCCATCTCGCCTGCCCGACCTGGGGACGTCCGAGAAAATAAGCATCTTTCGCTTCGCGCAGGAGGGGCTGAACAATGCCTGGCGACACGGTCTGGGCAAGGGGCAGGCTGTCAAGGCGCGAGTGACGCAGGGCAAGCTCCTCATTCAAGTGCTTGATCGCGGCCCTGGATTCCAGTCGGGATCGTGTGAAGGACTTGGACTCGCCGGTATGAGGGAACGTATCGAGAGTATCGGAGGTCACTTCGAGACCTTTTCGAGCCCCAGGGGGACCCGGCTGACGATAACGCTCAACATCGAGGACCAGAAATGACCGCTCCCATAAGGATTGCCATTGTTGATGATCATCCGCTGTTTCGCGAGGGTGTGGCTCGCAGCCTCGCCGAAATCGGCGGCTTCGAAGTCGTTGGTGCGGGCGAAACCGCGACGGATGCCGAACAGCTTGCGGCCTTGGCAAATCCCGACATATTGCTGCTCGACATCAGTTTGCCGGGAGGGGGTCTGGCGGCAGCGGAAAATATTCTTGCAACTCAGCCTGACTGCAAGATCGTCATGCTCACCGTCTCGGAGGCGAACGCCGATTTGGCAACGGCGCTCAGGCTGGGCGTACGCGGATATGTGCTGAAAGGGATTGGGGCGGCATCGCTGGCCGAGGTGCTGACTTATATAGCCGCAGGAAAAAAATATGTTTCGCCGACCCTGTCAGCGCAGCTTTTGAATGAACTGATCCGGCCGGAAAAGCGCACAACCGATCTCGTTGCCAATCTCTCGGGACGCGAGCTTGGGATAATCTCCTTGGTAGGCGAAGGACTGAGCAATAAAGAAGTCGCCAAACGTCTCAACCTGCAGGAGAAAACGGTAAAACACCACATGACTCGGATATTTAAAAAGCTAAAGGTGCGAAACCGCACCGAAGCAGCCATTCTTATGCACGCGCCCAAAACGGGTCTTGTATAGGGAGATCGGGGCTTGTCTGAAGGTCGGATGCTGGTTGGCGAACCAACAGTTACAGCCCTTTCAGACGAGCAATGTCGGAGGCCCTTACGGCGCGTTCGACAATTGTCCTTCCAAGCGGATCCTTCATAGTGAAGCGGCCGGCCTCGATGCTTTCGCTGAATCCATCGCGATGCACGACCTGGATTTTGGCGCCCTGTACCGTCACCGTGTCGCCAGCGGCATTGACTTGGCTACTGGGAGCTTGGCTACCGGCGGCGTTGTCGCCGGCACCATTTTTTCCCTTTCCGTTGGCGTTGCCATTCCCGGCGTTGCCGCCTGAGCCATTACCGTTACCACTACCGTTGCCACCACCGTTACCATTGCCATTGTTTCCGCTCTTGGCGCTGGCAGCGGCGAATTCGATCTTGTAACCGTCGACATGGCTCAACCGCAGACCAAGCACCGGCATCGTCACCGCAACCGCCGCGAATACGCGCAAGCTAAAGTACGCCCGGCGACGCACGGATGAAAACAGGGGCTGCCTTTCTCCATTCATGCCACCATCACATCA
This sequence comes from Mesorhizobium sp. M0514, assembly GCF_040321145.1. Classification (NCBI taxonomy): domain Bacteria; kingdom Pseudomonadati; phylum Pseudomonadota; class Alphaproteobacteria; order Hyphomicrobiales; family Phyllobacteriaceae; genus Mesorhizobium; species Mesorhizobium sp. M0514. The sequence continues at coordinate 220 of NZ_JAMYQZ010000170.1, read as the reverse complement.
TGATGTGTCACGGTATTCAAGAATGAACAGCCCAAAATTGCGGCTCACAAACGCTGAGGAAACTCTCCTTTCGTGCTTGCAGCTCGATTCTCAGACCTTCGTCTGAGTCAAATATACACCGAAGTCTGACCTACTGATCTTGGGCCGCGCCGACGGATGTCGCAATAAAATCCGCGGTGACAAGGCTCGTCACCGGTAGGGATCGGCAGCGAGGCGCGAG
>NZ_JAMYQZ010000169.1:0-5286 GCF_040321145.1 Mesorhizobium sp. M0514 | reverse complement strand
CGCGAGGCCGCCCGCCGCTTTTACGCTTACTTCAGGTCGACCTTGGCGCCGGCTGCTTCCAGCTGGGCCTTGAACTTCTCAGCGTCAGCCTTGGAAACGGCTTCCTTGACCGGCTTCGGAGCTGCTTCGACCAGATCCTTGGCTTCCTTGAGGCCCAGGCCGGTGATGGCGCGGACTTCCTTGATGACGTTGATCTTCTGAGCGCCTGCCTCGGTGAGGACGACGTCGAATTCCGTCTTTTCCTCAGCCGGAGCAGCAGCAGCGGCAGCGCCGCCGGCAGCGGCAACCGCCACCGGAGCAGCAGCCGAAACGCCCCACTTTTCTTCCAGAAGCTTCGACAGCTCGGCCGCCTCGAGGACGGTCAGCTTCGAAAGGTCGTCTACGATCTTTGCCAGATCAGCCATTGTTGTATTCCTTCATCAGGTTCGAACGTGTGTTTGTGATAGCGAGGAACGGCCTCATGCCGCCTCGTCCTTCCGGGCGTAAGCGCCGATGACGCGCGCGACCGAAGCCGCTGGCGCATTGACGATCTGGGCGATCCGGGTTGCCGGCGTGGCGATCATGCCAACCAGCCTGGCGCGCAGCTCATCGAGCGACGGAAGTGTGGCGAGTGCCTTCACACCGTCGGCGTTGAGCGAGGTGGTGCCCATTGCGCCGCCGAGAATGACCAACTTGTCATTTCCCTTGGCGAAATCGGACGCGACCTTCGGCGCCGCAATCGGATCCTCCGAATAAGCGATCAGCGTCTGTCCCTTGAACAGGTCGATGATCGATGCGGAGTCCGTGCCCTGAAGAGCGATTTTGGCGAGACGGTTCTTCGCGACTTTGACGGTGCCACCGGCAGCGCGCATTTTCGACCGAAGGTCGTTCATTTGCGCGACGGTGATACCGGCGTAGTGGGCCACGACGACTGAACCAGCGCCTGCAAAAGCACCATTCAGGCCCGTGACGAGTTCGCGTTTTTCCGCTCTGTCCACTGCCTATCTCCAGTTGACCCCTGCCCCGCTAGTGGGACAGGCGTCGGGTTGCCTTTTTGCCGGCCGGGCCATCCATTACAGATCTCCCGAACGACGCTCGAGGATCCTGCCCCCTTTCGCCACATCGACGGCAAGCCGGAGATGCGCAGACAAAAGGCAAACACGGTTCGAACCTTTCATTGGAGCTTGTCGCTCCGTTGTCCGGTTTTCACCCGTCTCATGCAGGCCCAATTCAATTAAGGCTTCTGGGCCGCCTGCAATCTCGGACAGGATGTCCGGAAGCCTCTCGACTTCCGGTACCGGGCCGCCGACAAGTCGGAGGCCCGGAATTCACTTGCGGATCAGCGCCTTGGAGCCGATCCAGATGTTCGTATCAAGACGCTGCGAGCGTCGAGACGTCGAGCTTGAGGCCCGGGCCCATCGTCGAGGTGACCGACACCTTCTTGACGTAGTTGCCCTTGGCGCCAGCCGGCTTTGCCTTGGTCACGGCATCGGCGAAGGCGCGGACGTTTTCTTCCAGCGCCTTGACGTCGAACGAGACCTTGCCGACGCCGGCATGAACGATGCCGGCCTTCTCGACGCGGAACTCGACAGCGCCGCCCTTCGATGCCTTGACGGCGGCGGCGACGTCGGTGGTGACGGTGCCGACCTTCGGGTTCGGCATCATGCCGCGCGGGCCCAGCACCTTGCCCAGACGGCCGACCAGCGGCATCATGTCCGGCGTGGCGATGCAGCGATCGAAGTCGATCGTGCCCTTCTGGACGATGTCGACCAGATCCTCGGCACCGACAATGTCGGCGCCGGCGGCGCGAGCCTCATCGGCCTTGCCGCCACGTGCGAACACGGCGACGCGGACAGAGCGGCCGGTGCCGTTCGGCAGGTTGACCACGCCGCGGACCATCTGGTCGGCATGGCGCGGGTCGACGCCGAGGTTCATCGCAACTTCGATGGTCTCGTCGAACTTCACCGTCGAACGGTCCTTGAGCAGCTTCAGCGCCTCACCAAGGGCATAGGCCTTGTTGGGGTCGATGCCGTCGCGGGACTTCGATACACGCTTTGCAATCTTCGCCATGATCTCAGCCCACCACTTCCAGACCCATCGAGCGGGCGGAGCCCTCGACCATGCGCATGGCCGCCTCGACGTCGTTTGCGTTCAGATCCTTCATCTTCTGTTCGGCGATGGCGCGCACCTTGTCGCGGCCGATCGTGCCGGCCTTGATCTTGCCCGGCTCTTTCGAACCTGACGTCAAGTTCGCCGCCTTTTTCAGGAAGTAGCTCACCGGCGGCGTCTTCATGACGAAGGTGAAGGACTTGTCCTGGTAATAGGTGATGACGACCGGGATCGGCGATCCCTTTTCCATTTCCTGGGTCTGCGCGTTGAACGCCTTGCAGAATTCCATGATGTTGATGCCGCGCTGACCAAGTGCCGGGCCGATCGGCGGAGACGGCGTAGCCGATCCCGCTTTGACCTGGAGCTTGAGCTGGCCTGCAATTTTCTTAGCCATCTCTTTCCTGCCTTTATCTCATGCCGGCCCCAGTATCGGGAACACCGGCGGTTGCAGTCTGGTGGTGCGGTCCGCGCGGCCGGCTAAAGCCGCATTCGCCTCCCACCCGTTCATGGCCGCGCGCTTTCCGCGCCGCCTCCCCTTGCCGGCGAACCGGCGCAGGGTTTTCGGATCAGCCCTTTTCGACCTGTCCGAATTCCAGATCGACCGGCACGGCGCGCCCGAAGATCGAAACTTCCACCTTGAGCCGCGCCCGCTCCTCGTCCACTTCCTGGACGAAACCGTTGAACGAGGCGAACGGACCATCCGAAACGCGGATCGCCTCGCCGATCTCGAAAGTGACCGAGGGCTTCGGCCGTTCGACGCCTTCCTGAACCTGGTTCAGGATGCGCTGCGCCTCGGCTTCGGTGATCGGCACCGGCTTGGAGTCACCGAGGAAGCCGGTGACCTTCGGCGTGTTCTTGACCAGCGAGAACACCGCATCGGTCAGATTGGCCTTGAGCAGCACATAGCCCGGAAAGAACTTGCGCTCGGCATCGACCTTGCGGCCGCGGCGGATTTCGACGACCTTCTCGGTCGGCACCACGATCTGCTCGATATCGGCGGACAGGCCCTTCTGCTTGGCCTTGTTCTCAATGTCCTCGGCGACCTTCTTTTCGAAGTTCGAATAGGCGTGGACGATGTACCAGCGCGCGGTCATTTCAAGACTTCTCCGTAATCGCCGGACTTAATGGCCGAGGCTCAGTAACCGCTCGATCGCGTAGCCCATGGCCACGTCGGCGGTGAAGAAAAAGATCATCGCGATGACCGCGAATACGAGCACCATCACCGTCGAGATCATCGTCTCCCGGCGCGACGGCCAAGTCACCTTGGCGGTCTCCGCGCGGACCTGCTGGAGAAAGACGAAAGGATTTGTGGTTTTCGAAGCCATATGCCGCTCTGTCTTCAAGACCCGTTGGCCGGGTCTCCTGGATGATCCCGCTGGCCGGGACGTGCCGCCTGGGTTCAAGTCGGCGCCGAATCAGCGCCATTTCGCCCATGCAAATCGGACGCGTAAAGCCGGCTTCCCAGCTCCACGCGTCGCGTGTCTGTTGTGTCTACATAAAACCGATTCTTGATCCACGCAAGTGGCAAGTGTCCGCTTTATGACCAAACGCCGCCTCGGAACCATCCAGTCGTCCCGTCCCGGCTATCGGGGCCTTATGCCTCAGTTCGCCCAATATGGCAAGCCACCTGCCGTTTTTCAATGCCAGACCCCATTCCAGGGGTGCATCCGGAAATCAGGCACGTGATTACAAGTTCGAGGAAATGGCGTTGCGGACGAACCTGCGACCTGCTGTTTTGGAAACCAAATGAAGCGCACGCAAGATTGGAATCCAGCTGCCCATGCCGAGGCAGCTGGATCAACCCAAGGTTAGCTCAGGCGCAGGCGAGTTCGACCCCGGCCACTGCGCCGATTCCGCGTGGTGGGCGTGGGCGCGGCGCGATCACTGCCGGGCACGGGGGCGGGTCGTCGTCATCGTCGGGGCCGAAAGAACGGCCACGACGCCGCCAAGCTTTGAGACCGCTGCGGCGCGAGGAGGGTCGCCAAGGCAGCACCCGGCCTGAAGTCTCTTTCCCCAGCGTGGGTTTCTCATCCAGAGCCTTCAACGCCCTCAGAATCTGGTCGACAGGGATTACCGTGCCGTTGTCCAGGCGGCGCAAGGCAGGCTGGTTTTCCACCGCGCAGGCATCGGACGCCCACGAGGAAAGCAGTGCCCGCTTTTCTCCACGGCTGAGGCGTGGATGGTTGATGACGTCGTCTGGATTGTCGAGCAGGCACAAAGAAGTTTCAATTTTGCCCGAGCGTGCCGCAGAAAGTGTCGGTGTCTCGTAGAAGTTGTCCATCTCCATTCTCCGCAATCTGGGCCTCCCGGCCGAAGCCGGGAGGCGGACCGCAGGGATAACTGAATCGATACGATCAGGCCGCTTTGCGGGAGCGTTCCGTATCCTGGGCGATCTGCTTGCCGCCCACCTGAGCGTCGCCGGCCCCGATGCTGATGCGGCGCGGCTTCAGCTCTTCGGGAATCTCACGGACGATGTCGATGGTCAGGAGACCCTTCTCAAGGTTTGCTGCCTTGATCTTCATGTGGTCGGCAAGCTTGAACGTCTGCCTGAAACTGCGGTAGGCGATGCCCTGGTGCAGCAGCTGGCGTCCGCTCTGGTCATCAGCCTTCTGGCCTACCACGACCAGTTCGGGTCCATGCTGGGTCAGCTCAACCTCATCCTGGCTGAAGCCTGCGATGGCCATCGAGATACGGTAATCGTTCTCGTCGACCTTCTCGATGTTATAGGGCGGCCAGTCTGGACGCGTGCCGCTGTCGAGCATGTCGAAAAGCCGGTCGAAACCGACGGTGGTCCGATAGAGGGTATCAAAGGTTCTCATAGCCACATCCTCCTTGAAGCAACATGGGTACAAGGACGCCGCCCCGTGCGGCGCCGCCATTTTTTGCCGAGCCTTATGGCCTTGGCGGAAATCGAATTAGGAGGCGCCCCAAATGAGTTCAAGAGCATCTCGAATTTTTTTTAGTAGCATCCTTCGCATCGACGGAAAGCGAAATCTGAGTTTCTACGGGACCTTCCCTTCGAACAGTCGAACAGCCCCTTGAAGTACATATCCGGCGGGAAGTTTTCGCGCGATCTGCGCGACCGCATCGTCTACTGCCCCGCCGTCCCGTTTCGTATTCAAATGCCGGCCAGCAAGGAACCGGGTAGCGGCCTTCCGATCCGTAAATCCACCCTGTCGGGGGCGAAACGTCCCGGCA
>NZ_JAMYQZ010000168.1:0-5318 GCF_040321145.1 Mesorhizobium sp. M0514 | reverse complement strand
TGAAGCCTGCGATGGCCATCGAGATACGGTAATCGTTCTCGTCGACCTTCTCGATGTTATAGGGCGGCCAGTCGGGCCGCGTACCATTGTCGGGCATGTCGAAAAGACGGTCAAAACCGACGGTGCTGCGATAGAGAGAGTCAAAGGTTCTCATAGCCACATCCTCCTTGAAGCAACATGGGTACAAGGGCGCCGCCCAGCAGCGCCGCCTGTTGCCAAGCCAATCGGCCTCGGCGGGAAACGAATTAGGAAGGGCTGAAAACCGGTTCAAGAGCCCTATTCAAAAAAAATTCCAGAAGCCAGGCCAGCATCCCGCTTCCAATAATTCGCAGCCGCTGAAAAGCAGCCGGCGGCAGCAAAATAGGCCTATTCTGAATTGTGAACGCAAACGGCAATTGGCTCGCCAATGGCAGTTGAATCAAGGAAATCGGTTCGTGGAAATACGCCGACTTCGGCATTGCGCATCAGCGCTCTCGCTCTGCGCATGCCTTCGGAACGTCGGATGGGCTCGTCGAGTACGCGGCTTCAGCCCAACCAAACGAGGAGCCAAAACAAGGCGTTTCTAAAATGCCGGATTCCAACGAGGAAAATGGCACGGGCAGCAGGGCTCGAACCTACGACCTGCGGTTTTGGAGACCGCCGCTCTACCAACTGAGCTATGCCCGTACGCGCGTTTCAGCGCAGGCGCTTCCTAAAAGCTTCCGGGCGCGCTGTAAAGAGTTGTCTGACGCGCTTTCAGATCCTTTGCCGGAAATCCGGATAGGTGATGACCAGCCCGTCCCTGCCGATCTCGATTTTTCGCCTGCCTGAAGCCGCATGCCGGCGCTCAATCCCCGGCCGGCGGCTTGTACGGCCCGCCCGGTACGCCCCAGCCCCAGGCCGGCATCGGTTCGGTCTGCGGGTCGCAGGTCTCGCCGAGGGTGGAATTCATCTTGGCAAGCCGTGACCCCCATTCGACATAGCCCATGAAGGCGGAACGGAATTCGGGATCGTCCGGCAGCCCGACCGCATCGGCGGCATCGGCAAGCAAGCTGATCCAGCGGCGGCGCTGTTCCTCCGTCAGATGCTTGCCCAAGTGATGCATGACCATCTCGCGATGGCCGCCATGCTGTTCGCTGTAGGTCTTGGGTCCGCCAAAAACCTCGCCGATGAAGGCCGCGACATGCGCCGGATGATCCGGCGACATGTGTTTGAACACCGGGCCGACCACCGGGTCGCGGGACACCTTGTCGTAAAAGGTTTCCGTCAGCCGATTGAGGGCTTCGATGCCGCCGGCCCATTTGTAGAGTGTCGGAATATCCTGGCTCATTCTCGATCCTCCCCCGGGCGACGCCTGCCACGACGATAGCGGAGAAATCGGGCATGGCTCAACCTGGCTCGATGGCCAGTTTCTGCGATGCCTACAGTTTGGCGGGCGACTCGGCCTTGGCTGTCGGCGGAAGCAAACAGTTGTCGGGCTTGGGTGAGGTTTTGCAAATAGCGGGGCCAGTTAGCGCCTCCACCGACTCCGGCCCGGTTGTCAGCCCGACTTTGAGCATCATGTCGGGCTCGAGCTGACGCTCGACCGAGCCTATCGCGGCGAACAGAGCTGGGTCCATCTCCATCTCCTCCAGGTAGGCTTTAACCAACTGCGTCTGTCCCCTCGAGGACATGCTGAGCCTCGCCTTGGGATCGACCAGCCTTTTGGCGCCGGCGGCAAGCATGAGCGCGCAGGCCGAATCGCACTCCACTCCAAAATCGCTAATCAGCCCGACATAGGCACCGTTATCGGCCAAGCAGCCTGCCTCGGGCGGGTCGCAGCCGACGATAGTGGTGCGAGCGACGGCGACGTCGAGCTTCCGTTCATGGATAAGCCTTCCCGCGGCCAGAGCGCTGAACAGGCTGCCCCCCTGTGAGCTGATCACCACCGGCAGCCGCCGGTTGCCAAGGGTGTCGAGCAACTGGCGCAACTTTTGCGGGGTCTGAGGCGTCATCGCGCCTTCCGCCGAGATCCATTCCGGGCAATCGGGATTGCAGAGCGAGTCTCTGCCGCGAACGACAACGAAGCGCATATCTGGCGTCGAATTCCCTGGCGCTGCCTGCAACGGCTTGGGAGCTGGAGCCTTGGCCGCCTGAGAAAGTGGGGGGCCGGTCTTTGCCTTGATCGCAGCCACCACGGCCGGCTTGGCCACGGGCGTTTGTCCGCCGGCTGGCTTGTTTCCCGGTATTTCCCGGCAGTTCGGAGCCGGCGGGTCGAACATGCACAAACTTGCTCTGGTAAACAGGTCCAGAGTGTCCGTGCTGGTGGCCAGTTTCATCGTCAGCATATCGTGGAGGCCGATCTGCCTGATGTCGCTGGCCGGCGTCGCCTTCATCAAGTCCAGCACGCCCTGCCCGATACCCATCTCTCGGAGATAGGCCGAGATCTTTCTCGCGTACCCCTTGCTCATCTCATAGGTCTTGTAGCTTTCACCGGGAGTGACGGTTTGCGTGGTGACCCGATATTTTTTGCCCCGTTTGACGCGATAGGTGGTCCGGTAGTGCGTTGTGGAGGGGAACCAGGTGGTGGTGATCTGATGAACACCCAGATAGTTCCAGCCGCCGGCGACGCGCCGGACGCCTCCGGCAAACATTAGCGGACAGGCGGAATTGCAGCTGGCACCGTCAGACGCTCTGCCGAAAAAAGCCGTGCCCTTGCCGTAGTCGGCGCCACAACCCTCTGTCCCGGGCCAACAATCGGGAAACTCGGTCTTGCCGATGGCGATATCGAGCTTGTTTTTGCGGATTATCCGGCCAAGCTGGAGCGCGGCTTCGACATTGCCACCGAAGGAATTGACGATGATGGGCAGTTTGCGGCTGCCAAGCTTCTTCAAGGTGCGCTTGAGCAGGGCTGGCGTCCCGGCTGCGATGTCGCCTTCGGCGGAGATCCACTCCGGACAATTGGGCTCGCAGCCCGGTGCGTTGCTGCGCGCGACGACAAACTTCATCTCCGAGCGATCCTCGGACCATATCGTCGGATCATTCGTCGGATAGGGCACTCCCTGCAGAGGGAGCAATGTCTGCCATGTCCCGGGGGCGGCATCCTCGGCCTTCGCGGCGAAGGCAGCCATCGCCATCGCGGCCACCGTCGCCAGCCGAACCAGCCCGCGCCGCCACCTTGCAGCATTGTCTGAACGGTGTCCCCAAACCACGCCCGGCAAACCCCTCAATGCAATCCATAATAGTTGCGGCGACGGTGCTTGCAATAGCTTTGAACCAACCGTGCAATACTTGTGCCGCGCAACGCCGGAAACAAAAAGGCAGCCCCAAAGACCGCCCTCTCCTGGTCGATCCGGCTGACACCGGCTCGACTATTTCTCGATGGTGATGACGACGCCGGCACGACGGTGCGGCCGCCTTCACGGAAGGCGAAGCAAGGCTTCTCTTCCATGACGATAGGCGCGATCAGCCATTGGACGACGGCACCACGCGGCAATTCTCAGGTTTCGGCGCCGATCTGCAGATGCTGGAACCCGTCAGCGCATCCACCGACTGGCGCCCGGTCGTCAGGCCGACCTTCAGCATCATGTCGGGTTCGAGCTGGCGCTCGACCGAACTGCCCTGGAGCGCCCTGAACAAAGCGGGGCTGATCGCCATCTCGTCGAGGTAGGACTTGACCGCCTGCTTCTGCCCCATCAGATAGAGGCTGAGCCGCGCCTGGGTACCGACAAGCCGCCTGGCGCCACCGGCCAGCATGAGCGCGCAGGCCGAATCGCAGTCGCCGTCGCCATCGACGCTCAGCCCGGCATAGGCGCCTTCCCTGGCCAGGCAATTCCACTCTGCCGGGTCGCAGCCGACGAAATCGGTGCGGGCAACGGCAACGTCGAGCTTCTTTTCATGGATGATCCGGCCCGCCGCCAGGGCGCCGGAGAGGTCGCCGCCTCGCGAGCTGATCACCACCGGCAGCCGCCGGTTGCCAAGCGTGGCGAGCAATTGGCTGAGTTTCTGCGGCGTCTGGGGCGTAATCGCGCCTTGCGCTGCAATCCATTCCGGGCAGTCGGGATTGCAGAGCGGGTTGCTGCCGCGAACCACGACAAAGCGCATGCCGTCATCGTGCGGCGCGCTCTCCGGCTTCACCGGCAGCGGCGCAGCCTTTGCCACGTCCGGCAGGCCGCCGGCTGGCTTGTTCGCCGGTATTTCCCGGCAATTCGGAGCCGGAAGTTTCAGCCTGCACAGGCTTGCGCTGGTCAGCAAATCTGCAGCGTCGTCGCTGGTGACCAGCTTCATTGTCAGCATGTCGCTGAGGTCGATCTGCTGGATGTCGCTGGCCGGCGTGCTCTTCATCGTCTCGATGATGCTGAGGTCGACACCCATCTCCTTGAAATAGGCGGACAGCTTGCGCTCCACCCCCTTGCTCATCTCGTAGGTCTTGTAGCTGCCGGTGTTCTTGCGGCTGACGACCTTCTTGCTGATGACCCGCTTCTTGCCTTTCACGATCCGGTAGCGGACCTGATATTGCACGTTCATCTGCACGATCGTGGTGGTGATCTGGTGGACGCCGAGATAGGCCAGCGGCCCGACCAGGCGCCTGGTGCCGCCGGCCAGCATCATTGGACAAGCGGATGCGCAATAGCTGCCGAGCACATAGGGGCTGCCGATATAGTGCGCGCCTCTGGCGTCGTTCTCCTTGCAGTTTTTCACCCCTGGCTCGCAGGCGACGAACCAGGTCCTTCCGACCGCGATGTCGAGCTTGTTCTTGCGTATCATCCGGCCCATGGCGATGGCCGCATCGACATCGCCGCCGGGAGAGTTGATGACGATCGGCAATTTGCGGCCGCCGAGCGTTTTCAGGGCAGCCTTGAGCAGCGCCGGCGACTTGGCCGATATCGCACCCTCGGCCGATATCCATTCCGGACAGGTCGGCTCACAGCCCGCCGCGTCGCTGCGCACGACGACGAACCGCATCGGCGGATCCGGATCCGGCTCTGAGTTTTTTGTCTCGGCCGCCAAGGCGGCAGTGCCCATGGCAAACATCGACACCAGGCAGATCAGCCCCAGTGCCCACCATGACCGACTATGCAAACGGTGCTGTGGAACCATCCGACCAAGCCCTCAACGCAATCTATACTGTAGAGGCTCACAGACTTGCAACAGAGATTGGGACCCCAAACAGGCACATCTGGCCAACGAAAAAGGGCGGCCCGAGGGCCGCCCCTATCCGTTTCGATCCGGCGATGCCGGGCTCGATTACTCTTTGATGGTGACGACGATGCCGGCACCGACGGTACGGCCGCCTTCACGGATGGCGAAGCGCAGCTTCTCTTCCATGGCGATCGGCACGATCAGCTCGACATCGACCG
>NZ_JAMYQZ010000167.1:0-5336 GCF_040321145.1 Mesorhizobium sp. M0514 | reverse complement strand
GGCTTACGAAGCCTGCGCCGCTATAGATGCTTAGGCGGCCGCCGAGACCTGGGCGCTGGTCGAAACCTCCGCGATGGTCTTCAGGATCTGCGAAGCGATCTGGTAGGGGTCGCCCTGCGAATTCGGGCGGCGGTCTTCCAGGTAGCCCTTGTAGTCATTGTTGACGAAGGAATGCGGCACGCGGATCGAGGCGCCGCGGTCGGCGATGCCGTAGCTGAAGCGGTTCCACGGCGCGGTCTCATGCTTGCCGGTCAGGCGCTTGTCGTTGTCCGGGCCGTAGACGGCGATGTGGTCCATCAGGTTCTTGTCGAATTGAGCCATCAGCGCTTCGAAATAGGCCTTGCCGCCGACTTCGCGCATATAGGCGGTCGAGAAGTTGGCGTGCATGCCCGAGCCGTTCCAGTCGGTGTCGCCGAGCGGCTTGCAGTGATACTCGATGTCGATCTCGTATTTTTCGGTCAGGCGCTGCAAGAGATAGCGGGCCATCCACATCTGGTCGGCGGCCTTCTTGGAGCCCTTGCCGAAAATCTGGAATTCCCACTGGCCCTTGGCCACTTCGGCGTTGATGCCTTCATGGTTGATGCCTGCTGCGAGGCAGAGGTCGAGATGCTCCTCGACGATCTGGCGCGCGATCGGGCCGACATTCGAATAGCCGACGCCGGTGTAGTACGGACCCTGCGGCGCCGGATAGCCGCTCTCGGGGAAGCCGAGCGGACGGCCGTCCTTGTAGAAGAAATACTCCTGCTCGAAGCCGAACCAGGCGCCCTCGTCGTCGAGGATGGTGGCGCGCTTGTTGGACACATGCGGCGTCACGCCATCGGGCATCATCACTTCGCACATCACCAGCACGCCATTGCTGCGGGCTGGGTCCGGGAATACGGCGACCGGCTTCAGCACGCAGTCGGAGCTGTGGCCTTCGGCCTGCTGCGTCGAAGAACCGTCGAAGCCCCACAGCGGCAGCTGCTCGAGCGTCGGGAACTCGGCGAACTCCTTGATCTGGGTCTTGCCGCGAAGATTGGGGACCGGCGTGTAACCATCGAGCCAGATATACTCGAGCTTGTATTTCGTCATTCTAGAGCCTCTCGTTGCTTGATCACCGAACCTGGATGACGCCGGCGCGCCGAGCCATCCAGCAGCCCAGCTGCCGGTCGATAAAATGCAAATCGTGTGCCACTTCAGTTCGTCAGGGTGCGGCAAAAATGCCCTTTCATCCCGCCGGTGATGGCAAGCCGCCTAAGCAATGCGCCCGGATCAATCAAAGGCGGAATTTGCTTAAATAACAGGCAAATGCCGATCTTTCTTTAGGCATCTTGCCTAAAAGGATTGCAGGACCTACCTTGACGGAAAGATGAATCGAAGAGCCTCTCCAGAAGAAAGGAGACCGACCATGGAAATCACCTCAGCCCGTCCGTCGGCCAAAATCCTGATGTTCCCGGCGGCATCGCGTGTAACTGCCTCAAATTTAGGCGTAAAGGCCAAGTTTGCGGCAGAGCTTGCTTCGCTGCGCGATCAGCCGCTTGACCATGGCGAGGCTTGGTATCATGAGGCCGCCATTGCGGACGCCGAACAGCCTCGCAAGAGCTAGGCGTCTTCCGCGCTGATAGATCGAACAGGCCCACAAATGAAAAACCCGGCGCGATCGCTCGCGCCGGGTTTTTTGTATGACACAGAGCTGTCGGCTACTGTTTGGTATGCAGGTCGGTGCCGAGCGTATCCCTGACGAAGATCATGCCGATGATCAGCGACATTGCCGCGATCACCACCGGATACCAGAGCCCGTAGTAGATATCGCCCTTGTAGGCACTGAGCGCGAACACGATCGCCGGGAGGAAGCCGCCGAACCAGCCATTGCCGATGTGGTAGGGCAGCGACATGCCGGTGTAGCGGATGCGGGTCGGGAACATCTCAACCAGAATCGCCGCGATCGGCCCGTAGACCATGGTCACGTAGAGGACCAGGATGAACAGGATGCCGATGACCTTGGCCCAGTTGACCTGTGCCGGGTCGGCAAACATCGCAAACGCACCCGCTGCCGGAATGCTGTAGACGGTCACCTCGGTGGCGCCGGCTGCCTCATCCTTGGTCAGCACCTTGTCCTTGATCGCCTGCTCGGTCGGGACTGCGGTCTTTTCGCCTGCGCGGATGGCTGCCGCGTCGAGCTTCAGTTCGGGGTTGGCCGCGACAAAGGCGTCGAGCTTCTGGTCGGCAACCTTGGCGGCAGCGCGCTTCAGCGGATAACCACCATCCTGCAAGGCAATATTGATTGCCTTGCCGAAGGCTGCCTCTTTGGCCTTCAATTGATCGCCAGCCGCGACCGCGTCATAGGATTCAGCTGTCTCGTTGCCGATCTTGACTGTAGCAGGCGTTCCAGCCGCTGCCGTCGTCACGACGTCATAAGGCACCGAGTTCTTGCTGAGAAAGGCGGTCGCGATATCGCATGACGTCGTGTATTTGAAAGTGCCCGTGGGGTTGAACTGGAATTTGCAGTCGCCAGGCGCGGCGGTCACAGTCGCACGCGTTGTCTGTTGTGCCGTTGCCAGAGCTGGATTAGCCGCCCAGGTCAGCGCCTTAAACAGCGGGAAAGTGGTGACGATCGCCAGCGCAAGACCGGCCATGATAATCGGCTTGCGGCCGATCTTGTCGGAAAGCCAACCGAACACGACGAAGAAGATCGCGCCTACCGCCAGCGCGATGGCGACCATGATGTTGACCGACTGCGCGTCCACCTTGAGCACATTGGTAAGGAAGAACAGTGCGTAGAACTGGCCGTTGTACCAGACCACGGCCTGGCCGGCGGTGAGGCCGAAAAGCGCCAGCAGCGCAATTTTTGCATTCTTCCATTGGCCGAAGGCTTCCGACAAAGGCGCCTTGGAGCCCTTGCCCTCTTCCTTCATACGGACGAAGGCCGGCGATTCCGAAAGCGTCAGGCGAATCCAGACCGATATTGCGAGCAGGATGGCCGAGAGTAGGAATGGAATGCGCCAGCCCCAGGCCGCGAAATCCTCCTTGCTCAACGAATTCTGCACGGCCAGGATGATGATCAGCGACAGGAACAGGCCAAGCGTCGCTGTCGTCTGAATCCACGACGTATAGAAGCCACGGCGATCGTCGGGTGCATGTTCGGCGACATAGGTCGCGGCACCGCCATACTCACCGCCGAGCGCCAGGCCCTGCAGCATGCGCAGCCCAACCAGGATGATGGGCGCCGCGATGCCCCAGCTCGCCGAACCGGGAAGCAGGCCGACCAGGAAGGTCGACAGGCCCATGATCGTGATGGTGACGAGGAATGTGTATTTGCGGCCGACGAGATCGCCGATACGGCCGAACACCAGCGCGCCGAACGGCCGCACGAGGAAGCCGGCAGCGAAAACCAGCAGCGTGAAGATGTTGCGCGTCCCCTCCGGATAAGAGGCGAAGAATGTGGTGCCGATTGCGGCCGCCAATGCGCCGTAGAGATAGAAATCATACCATTCGAAAACCGTGCCGAGCGAGGAAGCGAAGATGACTTTCTTCTCCTCCCGCGTCATGCCGCGGCTGCTTCCGCCGGCGGTCGATGCCAATGCCATTGAACTGTCCTCCCGTGAATCGTCTGCCTTCGACGCTGGGCGTCATCGTCGGCGTTCCCTCCGAACGCGACTCGAACCCGACATCGGCGTAAAAAATGACAGAAAGCGACCGCCGGAGGCAGACAGACCTTGGATTTATGACTTTGGTATTAGGTGCAGTGCGGCAAAAGGCCGAGGATCAGGTCTTCAGCGCATCGAGCAGGCCGATGGCCGCCATCATGTCGCGCTTGCGGGCCGAGCGGCGTGCCACAGCCTCGGCATCCTGGCCCCAATGCTCGATTTGCCAGTCCTCGTCGACATGGCCGGCGGCCCAAGCCGCGTCGCCATCGAGCGCGCCGTAATCGACCGCCAGCGCCAGCAGCGCCGACCCGGTCAGCGAAGTCATGACATGGATTGCAGCCAGCCGCAGCGGCTCGGCACGCTGGGCAAGATGGGCGCCGAGGACGGCGAGGCTTTCGCGCGGCTGCTCGACATGGATGATGCCCTCGGCGAGGTTGAACCGAGCCCCTAATGTCGCCCTCGCCCAGTCGATCACCGGATCCCAATGCTGGTTCTGCCGCTCGACCAGCCCCTGCGGCGCGTCGGCGCGGTAGCAGGTCAGATCGGACGAGGCGAAGCGCAAGACGTCCTCCAGCACCGCCTGCGGGTCGCTGGCGACGCCGTCGATGGCGGTGTTGACCAGACGCAGCACCGGCATCGTGACCGGGTCGATGGTCTCGCCCTGTGCAGCGAACTCATTGGCGACCAGGGCGGCGGCGTTTTCGGTCGGCAGCGCCAGCAGCGCCTTGCCCGGCGTGCGCACCGGCTTGCCATCGAGGTGGACGGCAAAACCGTCCTCCACAGCTACGACCGACACGTCCTTGTAGAAGCGCTTCGGCAGGTGCGTGTTCATCTGGATCTGCGCGCGGCGGACCGGATCCGGATCGGACAGATGCTTTCCCGCTTCGAGGTCGTTGAGGATGTCACGCATGGTCGAACTTTCTATCCAGGTACCTGCTTGCGCGCCGGCCGGTTGACGATGATCAGGCCGACAGCGATCAGCCCAAGTGCCACAAAGATCCTGGTCGTCGGCGCCTCGCCCAGAATGATAGCGCCGCAGAGGACGCCGAACACCGGCGACAGGAAAGCGAAGCTCGACAGGGCCGATGCCGGATAGCGCCTGAGCAGCCAGAACCACAGCACATAGGTGAAGGCAACTATATAGAGCGACTGGAACAGCAGCGCCAATGTCGGCAAGGCAGTCATCGCGCGGATCGGCGGGCCGGCGAAAGGCAGAACCAGGACACCGACAATGGCCGCACCGGCCAGCTGATAAAGCAGCAATTTCTCGGCACTGGTCTCGACCAGTTTCGAACGCTTGATGACGATGCTGGTCGCCGCCCACAGGATGCCGGAGCCGAGGCTGAGCAGATCACCCATCAAGGTCACGTCGGTGCCGCCGGCAATCCCATCGGAAAACACCGCCACAAGGCCACAGAAGGCAAGCACGAGCCCGCCAAGCTTCCTACCATTGATGCGCTCGCCAAGCAAGAAATGGCCGCCGATCAGGACCCAGAACGGCATGGTGTTGACCAGCAGCGTGTTGCGAGCAACGGTCGTGTATTCCAGCCCGATATAGAGGCACAGGAACTCGACGCCGAACAGCACGCCGACGATGATGCCGGCGACAAGCGACCCGTCGGCCTTAAACAGCCTGATGCCGCGCAGCCAGCACCAGCCGAGCACACAGAGCCCGCCGATGATCGAACGTGCGATCGAGACGAAAACCGG
>NZ_JAMYQZ010000166.1:0-5650 GCF_040321145.1 Mesorhizobium sp. M0514 | reverse complement strand
CCCCCACTCCGTCGAGCTTCACTCGACACCTCTCCCCCGATCACGGGGAGAGGAAAGCGCGAGTTCGCCGACCTTGGTGCTTTATCTCTCCCGGATGCCGTGAAGTGACTATCTACCGGAAATCCTGCAAAACTTTGCGCCTAATTGCGCGCTGCTCCCCAACATCGACAAGAAATTTCGCAGACATATCTGCATCTTGGGGTCGCCTGCCGGCCGTGACGCCGGACTGGTTGCGGCGCCCCATGAATTGGCGCTGTGCCGGGCGCGCGGATGTGCAAATATCGACGCAGCAAATGGGAGGACCATGGTCATGACCGATGCTGGGATGTTGCGGTTTCATGTGCCGGAGCCGGAAGTGCGGCCGGGCGGAACGCCCGACTTCTCCAACGTGCCGATCCCCAAGGCCGGCTCGGTGCCGCGACCGGACATCGATGTCGATCCGCGCACCATCCGCGACATGGCGTTTTCGATCATCCGCGTGCTCAACCGCACCGGTGAGGCGGTCGGGCCGTGGGCCGGGCTGCTCACCGACGAGGAGCTGCTCGAGGGGTTGCGCCACATGATGACGCTGCGCAGCTTCGATGCGCGCATGCAGATGGCGCAGCGCCAGGGCAAGACCTCGTTCTACATGCAGCATCTGGGCGAAGAGGCGGTGAGCTGCGCTTTCCGCAAGGCGCTGGCGCCAGGCGACATGAATTTCCCGACCTATCGGCAAGCCGGCCTGCTCATCGCCGACGGCTATCCGATGGTCACGATGATGAACCAGATTTATTCCAACGAGGCCGATCCGCTCAAAGGGCGGCAATTGCCGATCATGTATTCGTCGAAGGAGCATGGCTTCTTCTCGATCTCCGGCAATCTGGCGACGCAATACATCCAGGCGGTCGGCTGGGCGATGGCTTCCGCTATCAGCAACGATTCGAAAATCGCGGCGGCGTGGATCGGCGACGGCTCGACGGCCGAATCCGATTTCCATTCCGCACTGGTGTTCGCCTCGACGTACAAGGCGCCGGTCATCCTCAACGTCGTCAACAACCAGTGGGCGATCTCGACGTTTCAAGGCATTGCGCGTGG
The DNA here is from genome assembly GCF_040321145.1 of Mesorhizobium sp. M0514. NCBI lineage: Bacteria > Pseudomonadati > Pseudomonadota > Alphaproteobacteria > Hyphomicrobiales > Phyllobacteriaceae > Mesorhizobium > Mesorhizobium sp. M0514. The sequence goes on along the minus strand of NZ_JAMYQZ010000166.1, from coordinate 4,576 downwards.
CGGCTCCGGCACCTTTGCCGCGCGCGGCCTCGGCTTCGGCATTCCGGCGCTGCGCGTCGACGGCAATGATTATCTCGCCGTGCATGCCGTGGCCAAATGGGCGGCGGAGCGGGCGCGGCAGAATCTCGGGCCGACGCTGATCGAACATGTCACCTACCGTGCCGGCGCGCATTCGAGCTCGGACGATCCGTCGGCCTATCGGCCGAAGACGGAATCCGACGCCTGGCCGCTCGGCGATCCGGTGATGCGGCTGAAGAACCATCTGATCCAACGCGGCGTCTGGTCGGACGAGCGTCACGCCCAGGCCGAAGCGGAAATCCTCGAGACGGTGATCGCGGCGCAGAAGGAAGCTGAAGGCCACGGCACGCTGCATGCCGGCGGCAAGCCGTCGACGCGCGAGATGTTCGAGGGCGTGTTTGCCGAGATGCCGCCGCATCTCAGGCGCCAGCGCCAGCAGGCGGGAGTCTGACCATGCCGAGACGGACCATGATCGAGGCGATCCGCGACGCCATGGACGTGTCGATGGCGCGCGACGAACGCGTCATCGTCTATGGCGAGGATGTCGGCTTCTTCGGGGGTGTCTTCCGCTGCACGGCAGGCCTGCAAGCGAAGTACGGCAAGAGCCGCTGCTTCGATGCGCCGATCAACGAATCCGGTATTGTCGGCTCGGCCATCGGCATGGCCGCCTACGGGCTGAAGCCATGCGTGGAAATTCAGTTTGCCGACTACATGTACCCGGCGTACGACCAGCTGACGCAGGAAGCAGCACGCCTGCGCTACCGCTCGAACGGCGATTTCACCTGCCCGATCGTTGTCCGCATGCCGACCGGCGGCGGCATCTTTGGCGGCCAGACGCACAGCCAGAGCCCGGAAGCGCTGTTCACCCATGTGTCGGGGCTGAAGACGGTGGTGCCGTCCAATCCGCACGACGCCAAGGGACTGCTGATCGCGGCGATCGAGGATCCCGATCCGGTGATTTTTCTGGAGCCGAAGCGGCTCTATAACGGACCGTTCGATGGCCATCACGACCGACCGGTGACGCCATGGTCGAAGCATGAACTGGGCGAGGTCGCCGACGGCCATTACACGGTGCCGCTCGGCACGGCGGCGATCCGCCGGGCGGGCTCGGCCGTCACCGTGCTCGCCTACGGCACCATGGTCTATGTCGCGCAGGCGGCTGTGGAAGAAACCGGCATCGATGCCGAGATCATCGATTTGCGGACCCTGCTGCCGCTCGATCTCGACGCGATAGTCGCTTCGGTGAAGAAGACCGGACGCTGCGTCGTCGTGCACGAGGCGACACTGACCTCCGGCTTCGGCGCCGAGCTGTCGGCGCTGGTGCAGGAAAATTGTTTCTACCATCTGGAAGCGCCGGTGGCGCGCGTCACCGGTTGGGACACGCCCTACCCGCATGCGCAGGAATGGGACTATTTCCCGGGGCCGGCCCGTGTCGGCCGCGCGCTTCTCGAAACCATGGGAGCCTAGGGATGGGCGAACACATCATCAAGCTGCCGGATGTCGGCGAAGGCGTCGCCGAGGCCGAACTTGTGGAGTGGCACGTCAAGGTCGGCGACCTCGTGCGCGAGGACTCGGTGCTTGCCGCCGTGATGACCGACAAGGCGACGGTGGAAATACCTTCGCCGGTCGATGGCGAGATCCTGTGGCTGGGCGCGGAGATCGGCGACACGGTGGCGATCGGCTCGCCGATCGTGCGGCTGAAAGTGGCGGGGGAGGGCAATGTCGGCGAAGGCTCGAAATTGTCAGAGGTCACGGCGGCACCGACCCCCACCCCTGCCGGGGCGAGCCACGGGTCTCGCCCGTCCTCCGGACCCCCACAAGAGGGAGGCGTTTCGGCCACGAAATCCGACGCCAAGTCGCCACCACCTGCACCAGCAGCCAAAAGCGCACGGGCAGCTGAGACTGAATCCCCCTCCCCCTTGTGGGGAGGGGCCAGGGGTGGGGGTACTGCGCCGACATCTAAAGGTGCGGCACCCACCGGCGCGCCGCGCCCGGAGGGCGAAAAGCCCCTGGCGTCGCCCGCCATCCGGCTCAGGGCGAAGGAGGCGGGGATCGATCTGCGCCAGGTGTCGGGTACCGGCCCTGCCGGCCGCATCAGCCACGAAGATATCGAGGCATTCCTGGCACGCGGACCGCAGGTAGCGAAGGCGTCGGGTCTGGCGCGCAATGACAGCGTCGAGGATATCAAGGTCATCGGACTGCGGCGCAAGATCGCCGAAAAAATGTCGCTGGCGAAGTCACGCATCCCGCACATCACCTATGTCGAGGAGATCGACGTCACAGCACTCGAGGAGTTGCGCGCGGCGCTCAACAAGGAAAAGCGCAAGGGTGTGGAGAGGCCGAAGCTGACGCTGCTGCCGTTCCTGATGCGGGCGATGGTCAAGGCGATTGCCGACCAGCCCAACATCAACGCGCTGTTCGACGACGAGGCCGGCATCATCCATCAGCATGGCGGCGTCCATATCGGCATTGCCGCGCAGACGCCGTCGGGCCTGGTGGTGCCGGTGGTCAAGCACGCCGAGGCGCGCGACCTCTGGGATTGCGCGGCCGAGCTCAACCGCCTGGCCGAAGCGGCGAAGTCCGGCACGGCCAGCCGCGACGAGCTGTCGGGATCGACCATCACCATTACCTCGCTCGGCGCCATGGGCGGCGTGGCGACGACGCCGGTCATCAATCATCCTGAGGTGGCGATCGTCGGCGTCAACAAGATGATGGTGCGGCCGGTCTGGGACGGCACCAAGTTCATCCCGCGCAAGATGATGAACCTGTCGTCGAGCTTCGATCACCGGGTGGTCGACGGCTGGGATGCGGCGGTGTTTGTGCAGCGGATCAAGGCGCTGATTGAGACGCCAGCGCTGATATTTGTGGATTGAGGGGCGGAACGACCGAGATGACGGCGGGACAGCGCCCCCCTCTGCCTTACCAGGCATCTCCCCCACAAGGGGGGAGATTGGACGTCACGCAGGGTTTCGCCAATCTCCATCGTTGCAGGAATGAGCGAAGCGAAGAAGCTGCTGATCTCCCCCCTCGTGGGGGAGATGTCCGGCAGGACAGAGGGGGGCGCGAAGGATCGCGACGGAACATTCCCTCGCATCAAAGGGTCACGCCATGAAAGAAATCTCCTGCAAGCTGCTGGTCATCGGCGCCGGGCCCGGCGGCTACGTCTGCGCTATCCGTGCCGGCCAGCTCGGCATCGATACGGTGATCGTTGAAGCCGGCAAACCGGGCGGCACCTGTCTCAATGTCGGCTGCATCCCGTCCAAGGCGATGATCCATGCGGCGGAAGAGTTCGAGAAGGTCGCGCATATGGCCGGCGGCAGCAGTCCGCTCGGCATCTCGGTAGCAGCGCCCGTGCTCGATCTCGGCAAGACGGTTGCGTGGAAGGACGGCATTGTTAGCCGGCTGACCGGGGGCGTTGCCGGGCTACTGAAGAAGGCCAAGGTCAAGACCGTCTATGGCTGGGCGACGTTCCGCGACGGCAAGACCGTCGCGGTCGAGACCGAGACCGGCACCCAGATCATCCGCGCCGAAACGGTTGTGATCGCCACCGGCTCGGCGACGGTGGAACTGCCGTTCCTGCCGTTCGGCGGCCCGGTGATTTCATCCACAGAAGCGCTGGCTCTCGGCGAGGTGCCGAAAAAGCTCGCCGTGGTCGGCGGCGGCTATATCGGGCTGGAACTCGGCATGGCGTTCGCCAAAATGGGCGCCGCGGTGACCGTGGTCGAGGCGCTGCCGCGCGTGCTGGCGCAGTATGATGCGGAACTGACCCGGCCGGTGGTGAAACGGCTGGCCCAGCTCGGCGTCGAGGTGATGCTTGGCGCCAAGGCCAAGGGGGTCAAGGGCGACGCGCTGCTGGTCGAGACCGCGGACGGCAAGAGCACCAAAATCGCGGCAGACAAGATCCTGGTCACGGTCGGCCGCAAGCCGGTGACGGAGGGCTGGGGCCTCAATCAGATCGATCTCGACATGGCCGGCAAGTTCATCAAGATCGACGACCAGTGCCGCACCTCGATGCGCGGCATCTATGCCATTGGCGACGTCACCGGCGAGCCGATGCTGGCGCACCGGGCGATGGCGCAAGGCGAAATGGTGGCCGAGATCGTCGCCGGCCACAAGCGCAGCTGGGACAAGCGCTCGATCCCGGCCGTCTGCTTCACCGATCCGGAGCTGGTGACGGCAGGGCTAACGCCGGAGGAGGCGAAGGCTTCAGGCGAAATCAAGATCGGCCAGTTCCCCTTCGCCGCCAACGGCCGGGCGATGACGAAACTCGGCGAGGACGGGTTTGTTCGTGTTGTCGCCCGCGCGGACAACCATCTGGTGCTGGGCATCCAGGCGGTCGGGCAAGGCGTGTCGGAACTGGCGGCGGCGTTCGGGCTGGCGCTGGAAATGGGCGCGCGGCTGGAGGATATCGCCGGGACCATCCATGCGCATCCGACGCAAGGCGAAGGCTTCCAGGAAGCGGCGCTGAAGGCGCTGGGCCACGCGCTGCATATTTGAAGTGCGCTTACCCTCCCCCTTGTGGGGAGGGTCGATCCGCGTAGCGGAGCGGGGTGGGGGT
>NZ_JAMYQZ010000165.1:0-5683 GCF_040321145.1 Mesorhizobium sp. M0514 | reverse complement strand
GCATTGGTGGCGCTGGTGGCGGCAGCGTTCTTCGAGGTGAGCGCCGCAGCGGCGCTGGCGGCGGCAGCGCTGGCCGCGCCCACCGCATCGCCCAGCGTGTCCTCCGACAGGTAAAAGGCGATCGTGACCGCGTCGGTGCCGATCACCGGATCGAGCGTTTCGAAAACATAGACGAAGTCGGCCGAGACCGCGCCCTGCTGAACATGCACCGTCGTGCCCTTCTGCATGGTGCGGCTGGTGCGGGCATCGGCGGCACGGAACCATTGGCCTTCGCTGGCGGTATAAATGCCGTTGTCGCGGGCGTCGGCCTGGTTCTTGACCAGCACGCGGTCGCCCACCTCGGCCGGCACGCCGTCGATGGTCTGCAGGCCGTAAAGGGTGATGTTGCCCGTCGTCGCCAGGCGCACGGGTTCGCGTTCGCCGGTCAACAGACGAACGGCGGCAGTTGCAGGTCGGGCCATAAGGCTTGCTCCATGAAAAAAGCCCCGCGATAGCGAGGCTTGAGGAATCATCGAAGAATGCGATGCCACCGTCACTGCATGACGGCAACTCGGGGCGGAATTGACTGAACGTCGCGCGTTGCCGTGACGCAACGCGGGAGGGTCAACACAAGCGCACCGTCAATTCGCAGGCTGGGTCCGCTGGCGACGAGCGCGAACAAAATCCACAATGAGCCAGATCAATTGGGCACAGATGTAGAGTGAGCTATAGGACCAATTCGGTGCCCCAGTATCCGCGTGGCCGTAAGCGGCGGCGGTACAGCTGAGCCCTGCGGAAATGACGTGCGCCAGCAAGAGGCGCCAAAGACCGTCGTCCCAAAGCTTTGTGATCCACAGCAGCAAGCGGCTCAAAAGAAAAGTCGGAACCAGTGCACCGAAAACAGCCGCAGCATAACCTGCACCCATGTAACCCCCAAGCAGCACCCTGCGTTAACTAGTGACTTCCATCGTAAGCAGATTCCCCGGCGCTTCTCAGCCGCCCCTGAGATTTACCGGCGTCCCCGGCGGAAGCCCTTTCACCTTGGCTATGACCTGGCCCATAATGTGCCAGTAGACTTCCAGATCTGTCAGTTCCTGGTTTGAGATGTCATCCTCTCCCCCAAGGAACAGCGGTTTCTTGTAGCCGATGCACTCATCAAAGGCAGGCTGCGCGCCCCCAGCCGAAAGCCAGTCCTCCACGTATATATTGGCCGTCAGCGCCGCATCGGGATTTTCAATGAGGAGCGCATCGTGGAACGATTCGATATTCGCCGGGACCTCAAGTATCTCAGCTGTTCCGGGCTCAAACATGAGGACACCGGGTTGCCCTTCCTCCAGCCGCTGCGTGTCGAGCGCAAACGCAGTGCCCTGCCAGTCGTAACCAAAGCAGGTGATTCGCCCGGCAGCCTCGGGAAAACCGAGGTTGACCCTCGCGTTCCAGGCTGGGAGATCCTGTGCCCTGATGATGCGATACAAACCTTGCTTGAATGAAGCACCGCCCAAGCTGGTGAGCAATTCATTCAGCCCCGATATCCCCGAGTCCCGAAGAGGATTCCCGTCCGTCGGCACCCTACTTTCGACGGGGTAATTTTGTCGGAATGTCTCGAACATCAGCGCGCTCCTATCGTGACCTTATTTATGGCAGTGCCAATAGGTAAGTCTTTTATTTGTTTCCATATCTGCGCACCCAGACTTCGATTGACGCTCGAATCCAATATGGCGAAATTGGATAAGACATGAGCACCTCCCAATTGCAGATCAATGACATGGTCAATGTCGTTGCCGAATGGAATTAATGAACCTGCCTTCTTAAAGATTTTTCTGGCGGACTTCCCTATGCGAACCGCACGGCTAACCACAGTGGCAGCTTCCGTCAACATCTTGACTTTCAGATCTGCCGCTGCCCGCTGTGCCGCGTTCCAATGAGGCATATAGGTAAGATGCAGGTCGTGGCCAGCGGAGGCCCCGCTGGTTATAGCAGGGTCCGGCGCCGGACCAGTTGGGGTCCCTGCTGGTGAACTTGAACCAGCCTCTAGGTCTGGCTGATCTGTAGTAAGCTCTGCCGCTGCCGGCTCAGCAATTGGTTGGCGAGAGGATGAACGTCGCTTTAGCCACTCGGCGGCTTGGCGATAGACAACACCAAGGCCTTCTCCGACAATATTGCTACCAGCGCCACCAAAGAAGCCGGACGCGGCTCCGCCGTCGATGGATTCGTCGCGGCCGGTGGCTTCCACGGCCCCGTAGCCAGCGCCTTCAGCTCCCATGAGGCCCGTGCGAGCAAGGAGACCGGACAACCCCTCCATTGCGGCTGTGCCGAATCTACCGCTGAGTGTGATCCCCGCCTCTCGAGGCCTCGGCCGGTCAAATAGGCGCCAAGCAACTCAGCCACGGTACCCGCCGACCCAGCTCGATCTCGCGCATCTTGTGTCGCGACACGCCCAGCCGCGAGTTGTTCCTCGTAGCTGCGCCCGAGATCAGCGAATTCATGGTAGCGGCAAATTTGTCCGCGTATCCAAACGTCATCCCGTCCGCCGTAAGGCGAACAATGTCATCAAGCGCTACCAGTGCTTTGAGAGGCACCGGCAGGGCATCAAAAGCCGCCAGATTTCGGCTCACGCGCTCCTCTGCCGATACCGGAATTGCACTGTTCGCGATGCTTCGCCCTATTCGCGACTGGTTCTCGCCGGTCAGTTGCAGCGCCATGGCTGCCTGAACACCCGGATCCGAGGTACCCGCGAACAGATCGCGCAAGACCACGTCTCGCTCACGTTGTGGCACCCTTTCATCGCTCAAGGTGTCGACAAGGTCTTTGACGACAGACGCCGGCAGGGGCTGAATCTTTTTGATCCCAAGCTGCAACTGCACCGCGACAGAGCGGGCCACCGCTTTCTGATAAGCGGCCGGATCGTAACTGTCCTTGCTCGATACCGCGGGCCAGTACGCATCTGCTGTCTGGTCGATCTTGCGAACAAAATCGGCGGGATCGGCGGCGCGAGCCTGCAAAACCTGCCTCGCTGCGGACGTGGTTATGTCGAACTGTGCCTGGTCCTGCTCAAGGGTCGCACTGCCTGGTTTGGGCCTGGCCGCGAGCACCTTCGCCTCGATCGCATCCTTCGGCATCCTGACCATGTCGAATGCCTGGCCGCCGACCTTGAACGTGCGATCGAGTCCAAGAGACTGCTTTCCACCCTCCTCGACGCCATAGACCGCAGTGAGGTCTTCATCGTCCGGCTTATTTCCTGAATAGGTGCCGGTGTACATGAGGACGGTCGGCGCATTCTGGTAAGCAAGTTGGACATTGGTGCGCGCCTCGAAGAGCTGCTCCGTCATCGCGACGTTGGCCTTCTGGCCAAGTTGCTGCAGATCATACGGTGGCAGGTCAGCAATCCATGGAGCCGCCGCCCAGACGAGCTCGCCGCTGGCCTGCCTGGGGGCCGGCGTCGTTTTTACGTCCGACGTCGGTTTGCCGACGGTGTCACCCTGTGCCAGGGTACCCATCTTGCCGTCGGACCATGCGCGGGTGTCGGCGACGGACTTGCCGGCGAGGAACGGATTGGCGCGCACTACGTCCTGGCCGACGACGCTGGCGATCGGGGCGTTCGGATCGGCCTTCAGCACATTTACGGCGCCGGCCGAGCCGAGGAAATGCGCGAGATAGAGGTTGCCCGGTGTGGTCGGCACGCCACGATTGGTCAGGTATTCGGCATTGTCGCGGGTCAGCGCTGCCGTCATCTGCCTGCCGAGTGCGGCATCGCCTTTGAGCGCGATGATCTCGGACGCACTTTTGCCAGCAGCCAGGTCGGGGCGGTGCGACCGGACAGTCTGAACCCATGTTGAGTCGAGGAACTGCCCGACGCCTGAAGCGGATGAATTGGGATTCTTTGCCGCGGCATTGCCACCGCTTTCAACGCCGATGATTTTGCCCACGACCGCGTCGACCGGAGATCTCGCGACCGGCACCGCCCCCAGCATTTCAGCAGCGCGCTTCGGGTCCGTGGCGATCATCGCCTGAACCAGCGCCTTGGCCGAGTTGGTGCGCCAGGCGGCTTCCGCCGCTTGCCTGGCAAGCGGGTTGCCGATCTTGGCGATCAGGTCGAGCCCGCTCTGCCGGATCGCCTCGAAGGTCGCGGTGTCGTTCGGGTCGCCTTTTGCTATGGCGATGGCATTGGTCGTCAGCGTCGTGTCGACGGTGGCCTTCTCGTAGTCGTCGCGTTTGGTCTTTTGCCGCAGCGCCATGCGGTATGCGCCAACGACGCGCTTGTTTTCCTTCTGGCCTGCGAAAGCGGCGCGCTGGCTTTCGGGCATCGTCCGTTTCGCATCGTCGAACAGCGTATCGTACAGGCCTGGTTTCACCACCCGGCCGGCGCGCAGGTCGACCTCGCCATACATGGCTTCATGCATGCCTGCGCCATCCGCCGGCGCGTTCGCCGCCACTTCATCTTCGGCCTGCGCGATCCGCGCGTCGAAGCCGCGACGCGCCAGCTCGGCGTCGAACGCGTCCTGCTGGTCCTTCATGTGCTGGTAGCGTTCGGCAAGAGCGGAAAGGTGGTCGCCGAAACCTTGCATGGCGCCGCCGATCGGCGACCCCTGGGGATATTGCACGGCGTTGCCGGTATCGAGCCGGCGCTGGCCGACGGAAAGGGGGATGATGTGTACCATCTAGGTGTTCCCCGCCCACGGAGCCCTGAGGGCCGCACTGCCGAAGATCACGGAGCGGCCCGGCACAGCGGCGGCCGCAGCGCTTGACGCTGCCGCTTTCGTCGGGTCGTAGATTTTGGAGAGGCCGCCAACGAGCGCGCTGCCGGCGTTGAAGATTGACGCCGTCACCGCCTGCTTGCCCTGGAAGCGCGAGATGGCGGCTTGGCTGTTGAGATTGTTCTGGCGCAGCTTCGAGCCGTACAGCAGCGCGCCGAGATCCGCCTGGCCCTGCCTGGCATTCGCCGCCAGCACCTCGGTCGGCGAGCCGGCTATGCCGACGCCGGACGCGCCGGCCTGGGCGCGCGCCTGCGCCTGCAGCAGGTCCTGCTTGTGGCGCTCCTGGCCTTGCTCGAAGGCGGCGGCTTGAGCATCCGCCTGCGCCTGCTGCTCATAGGCCTTGGCCTGATAGTCGGCCATCTGCTTCGACTGCTGGCCCTCGGCCAGCGCGCCGCCGACGGAAAGAACGGTGCCGAGAAGGGCAAGTGTGCACATGGTCAGCCTCGTTCGCCCAGGGGTTTGATTGCAGGAATGGGTTTTCTCGCGGGAATGGGTTTGATTGCGGGAATGAACTTGCTTTTGACGCCGGCGACCGGCGCGCCAAGCTGCGGGCGCGGGTCGAGTGGACCGCCGGCAGCGAGCAGGGACAAAAGCAGCCGGTCGACCTGCAGCCCGGCGCGGCTGAGGCGAGCGGGTGCGGCTGCCCGTGCGCCGGCCATGGCGGCGCGGCGGGCAGCGGTGAGGTTTATCTTCAGCTCGGCGACGCTGGCGGCGTCGAACAGGCCATTGGCGGTGGCGATGGCACGGACGAGCGCATCGGCCTCGAACAGTTCCTGGCGCAGCAGCTCGACCAGCCGGGCAGCGTTGCGCCAGCGCTCGGTCAGGGTGGCGGCTTTGGCCGCAATCTCGTCGCCAAGAGCGGCAATGTCGGCGCGGGCTTCGCTCTCGGCGGCGTCGATGCGGCGCGTGTCGGCGACGCAGATGGTTTTTTCCAGCAAGGTGATGACGTC
>NZ_JAMYQZ010000164.1:0-6076 GCF_040321145.1 Mesorhizobium sp. M0514 | reverse complement strand
GCCATTAGCCGGGCCGGGATTTCGTCGATGCGTCCGGCAAGCGCCGTCGCCTTCATGTCGACAAGCCGCGCCGCAATGCGGCGGCAGCGCTCGCTGCTGGCGTCGGCAAAGGCGGAAAGGCCGAGCCGCAGCTGGTCGGCAATCCACTGGTCGAGTTCGTCCAGCGCGCCTGCCACCGCGGTGCGCGTATCTTCCGCCCGCTTGCGCTGCGCCGTCTCGCGGCGCTCCGTCGCGGCGGCGTCATCGACGGTGCTTTCCTCCGCCTGCGAGGCCTCGCCAATGCTCTTGCCAGACGCGCCCCTGCCAGGCTTTGCGTCGACCGGCGGGGGCGCAGTCTTCCTGCGCCGGCCAAGCCAGTCATTGACCCATTCCGGCGTTGTTTCGGCTGATGTGAAGCTGGCCGGCGCCGTGGCGGCGATCCACATCAGCGCCAGCGTGTGCTTGCAGGGAAATTTTCGCGACGGGCAGGTGCATTTGTAGCCGTGGTCGCCGGTGTCGACGACGGTGCGATAGGGGTTGGATCCCGAGCCTTGGCATTCGCCCCAGATCAGCGCCTGCTGCTCGTTCTTCTCCAGCCGCGGCCAGTTCGAGCGCTTGGTGAGCTTCGAGGCGGCGCTTAGCGACGCCTGATCGGGGGCCAGCGCCTCGATGGTTTTCAGTTCGAATTCCAAGCCGCGCCTCTCGTCACCCCAAATCAATGCCTGGCATCAATATAGGGTGCCGTTTGTGAAGGATTGTTGTGGCCCCGGCAAGACGAAGATAGCGCAGATCAGTACAGCGGCGTGGCCATGTGCCGGGGCGTCGGCCATTGCGCCGTGATCTCGGGCTGCACCGGGCGCTCGAGATAGGTCGACAGCACGACATAGCTTCGCGTCGAGGTGACGCCGGGCGTTTCGTAGAGACGCGCCAGCAGGCCTTCGAGCGCCCTGGTGTCCTCGGTGCGGACCTTGAGAAGCATGCAGGTGTCGCCGGCCACCGAATGGATTTCCTCGACCTCAGGATATTGCGAGACGGCCATCAGCTCCGGCGTCTTGCCCCAGCCCTTGGTATCGATATGCACGAAGGTGAGCAGCGGCTTCTTCACGGCCTTCGGGTCGATGATCACAGCCGTGCCGCGGATGGCGCCGCTGCGCCGCAGGCGCTTGACCCGCTCATGCGCCGCCGGCGGCGAAAGGCAGACGCGTTCGCCAAGTTCGGCGTAGCTGATCGTCGCATCCTCGACCAGCACGCCTAATATTTTTCGGTCGATTGCGTCGAGCTCGCGGGGAGCTACCTTGTTCTGCAGAACCCCATCTGTTTCTTCGTCCATATCGAAATTCCTTGTTGTCGCGGAATTTAGTTCGGCCATTATGACCCGATGACGAACGCGCATCAAGCTGCAACGCTCCATCAGCCGATCCCGGCGCTGGCCTATCTCCTGACCGGCTGCATCGCCGTCATCGGCTCGAACTCGCTGGTCCTGGGTCCAATTGCTCCGGCAGTCGCCGCATCCTTCGGCACCAGCGTGCCGGCGGTGATGGCCGCGTCGGCCGCCTTCGGCCTCGGCACTTCGGCCAGCGCGTTGTTCCTCGCCCGCTATATCGACGGCGTCGGCGCCCGCCGCATGCTGCAGGGCGCTCTGCTGTTGCTGGCGGTCGGGCTTCTCGCCAGCGCGCTGGCGCCGACGGTGATCATGCTGGTCGCGGCCCAGGCCGTCGCCGGCATCGCCGCCGGCGTCGCCATGCCGGCAATCTATGCCAGTGCAGCGGCAATTGCGCCGCCCGGCCGCGAAAGCGGCACGATCGGCGTCGTGCTGACCGGCTGGACGGTCTCCATGGTGGCCGGCGTGTCGCTGTCGGCCGTGCTTGCCGACCTCGTGCACTGGCGCGCCGTCTTCGCCGCCGTCGCGGTGCTTTCCGCCATTGCGCTTGCTGCCTTGTCGATGACCTCGCTCAGCGACGTCAGGAAGAGCGGCCCGGCGCCGTCGCCGTTCGTTGCGCTGGCCATTCCGGGCATCGTGCCGCTGCTCATAGCCTGCACCGCCTTCATGACCGCTTTTTACGGCGTCTACGGCTATCTGGGCGATCATCTGCACCAGGATCTGGGCGAGCCCGTCAGCGCCAATGCGCTGGCCGCACTCGCCTATGGCGCCGGCTTCGGCGCCGCGGCCTTCCTCGACGGCGTCATCGACCGCATCGGCGCGCGGCGCGTCATGCCCTTCGCCTATCTGCTGGTCGCCGTCGTCTATGTCGCCATCGCGCTCGCAAGCAGCAATTTCGTGCTGATCCTGGCTATGATCGCCATATGGGGCCTTGCCAATCATTTCGGCCTGAACGTGCTGGTGATGCGCCTTACCGCGCTCGATCCGTCGCGCCGCGGCACCATCATGGGCCTGAACAGCTCGGTCACCTACCTCGCGGTCTTCATCGGCACCACCAGCTTCGGGCCGCTTTATTCATCGTTCGGCTTTGCCATCTGCGCCATCGTCGCCGCCGTGCTGATGCTGGTTGCGGCAGCAGCGGGGTCATGGCGGTCGCCTCCGCCCATCAAGCCGTAAAGCTTGCGTCCTCATCCCGTCCTTCGCTAGAGCTTGGCTTGCCATGCGAGCCCCGCCCGGATGAAGACGACGCTTGAAACCACTGCCGACCCCTCGTCAGACGACCTCGCCTTCCTGGCCGAGCGGCTGACGGCGTTCAATGACGGCGATGTCGGCCCCTCCGGCCGCAAGCCGATCGCGGTCTTCGTTCGTGACGAGCACGGCGCTGTCGTCGCTGGCATTTCGGGATACACCGCCTGGGGCTGGCTCTATGTGCAATGGCTGTGGGTCGACGAACGCCTGCGCGGCCAGCATATGGCCGGCGACATGCTGGACGCTGCCGAGCGCGAAGCAGTCGCCCGGGGCTGCCAGAACGCCTGGATCGACACGTTCAATCCGACAGCGGCCAAAGTCTATGAGCGGCAAGGCTACCGGCGCTTCGGCGAACTGCCTGACTTTCCCGTCGGCCGCAGCCGCATCTTCCTGCAGAAGAAGCTCTAACCTGCCAGCCGCCCGCCTTGCATCGGCTGCGGCACGCCGGTGGTGCTGGGAAAGCTGATCGGCAGGCCGCGCAGCACGCGCACGGCAAGGAAGGCAAAGCATTCGGCCTCCACCGCATCGCCTTTCCAGCCCAGTGTCTCGGCCTGCACCACCTCGACGTTGGCGCGCCTCGCCAGCATCGCCATCATCGTCGGGTTGCGGCGGCCGCCGCCACTGACCGCCAGGCGCTTCGGCCGGCGCGGCAACAAATCGAGCGCCTTGCCGACGGCCGAGACGGTGAAGGCCGTCAGCGTCGCCGCCCCATCCTCTGCGCTGAGGCCGTCGGCCATGGCGGCGCCGAAGTCGAAACGGTCGAGCGATTTCGGATAGGGCTTGGTCAGATACGGATGCTGAAGCAATTTGGCCAGCCGCACTTCATCGACGGTGCCGGCCGCGCCCAGTGCGCCGTCGCGGTCCATCTCGCCGAGTCCGTTTGCCTTGATGAAATCGTTGAGCGGCGCGTTGGCCGGGCCGGTGTCGAAGGCGACGATGTTGTCCTTGCCGTCCCACCAGGTGACGTTGCCGACACCGCCGAGATTGAGCACCGCCGTGTCGCCGCTGGCGTCGGCTTCCCTCAAAAGCGCCGCGTGATAGGCGGCTGCCAGCGGTGCGCCCTGGCCGCCGGCGCGCACATCGGCCGAGCGGAAATCATAGGCGACCTTGGCGCCCAGGATCGAATGCATCAGCTCGCCGTCGCCAAGCTGGCGCGTGGCGCCGAGGCGTCCGGGTTGCGGGGCGCGATGCAGTACGGTCTGGCCGTGGAAACCGACCACGCCGATATCGGCCATGGTCAGGCCGTAGCTTTCGACAAGGTCCTTCACCGCCGCCGACTGCGCCCGCGTCAGCGCCTCCTCGGCTTCGGCAAAGATCGCCGGCTCCGGCCCGTCGAAATTCCACACCCGGGCCTGACGCAGCGTCTCCTCCAGCAAGGCACGGATCGCTGCGGGGTAGGGGGCCAGCGTATAGGTCCCGAAATCGGCGATCCGCTCGCCATCGGTCTTGATCAGCGCCACGTCGATATTGCCGTCAAGCACGGTGCCGGTCATCAGGCCGACGGCCCAGATTGGTTCCACGGTCGACTCCCTTGCGACACCGTTTGCGATTCCAACGCAATCACCTGTCGGACGGATTGTCTCGCCAGGCAAGACCCCGGCCGCGGTCGATCGCTCCGAACCTGCCGGCAGGGTTTTTACCGAACAGCGAAAATCGAGCAACGCCGTTCTTGCGTCTCGCCGCTCAAGACGCCAGCTATGAGACGAACACGTCATCGCCAAGGAGAAACGACATGGCATCCGAAGTCGCAGTGATCGCCGGCGCGGGTGCGGGCCTGAGCGCCTCTTTGGCACGCCTTCTCACCACGGAAGGCTATCGTGTGGTGCTGGCCGCCCGCAACACGGCCAAACTCGCGGCGCTGGTCGGGGAAACCGGCGCGCTGGCCGTCGAAACCGACGTCGCCGATCCGGCCTCCGTCGCCGGCCTGTTTGACGCCGCCGACAAGCAAGGCCCGCTGGCCCTTGCCGTCTTCAATGCCAGCGGCCGCACGCGCGGCCCGATCGCCGAGGTCGATCCCGATGCGGTCAAACAAGCCTTGCTTGTCGGCGCCTATGGCGGCTTCCTGGTCGGCCAGCAAGCGGCGCGGCGGCTGCTTGCGCGCGGCTCCGGTTCGATTCTTTTCACCGGCGCCTCCGCCAGCATCAAGGGCTTTCCCAACTCCGCCGGCTTTGCCATGCCGAAATTCGGCCTGCGCGGTCTGGCTCAGTCGATGGCGCGCGAACTCTTCCCGAAGAACATCCATGTCGCCCATTTCATTATCGACGGCCAGATCGAGCCGGTCCGGACGAAGCCCGAGCGACCGGACAGCCAGCTGTCGCCCGATGC
This sequence comes from Mesorhizobium sp. M0514, assembly GCF_040321145.1. Lineage (NCBI taxonomy): Bacteria > Pseudomonadati > Pseudomonadota > Alphaproteobacteria > Hyphomicrobiales > Phyllobacteriaceae > Mesorhizobium > Mesorhizobium sp. M0514. The sequence continues at coordinate 1,143 of NZ_JAMYQZ010000164.1, read as the reverse complement.
GATCGCGCAGACCTATCTCGCGACCCATCGCCAGCATCGCAGCGCCTGGAGCTTCGAGGTCGAGCTGCGGCCCTTTGTCGAGACATTCTGACCGGTCCGACGTGGCCGTTCTCGCAATTGCGAAATCTTTGAGAGAATATTCCCGGCTTCGTGTTTGAGAAGAAATGCGGTTCTTTGATCCGGCAAGCAGCATTGCCGATGATGTCGTCAAGGCTTGGTATTCCACCTCGCCGCAATGACTTCAGGATTACGAGGGATCGACAATGCCCGAACGTGGAAACGCTTCCAGCTCTCTTCTTTTTTCAGCCATCAGCCGGCGAGCTGCCCTTGCGGCACTTTTTGCCTCGGCCGTCACGCTTGTCGGTCTGGCTCAGCCGACGCCGTCCTTCGCCGAGGACAAGAAGTCTATCAAGGTCGGCATCATCAGCGGCGAGGATGAGGATGTCTGGCGCGTCGTCGTCGCCCAGGCCGCCGAAAAAGGCCTGACCGTCGAGACCGTGGTGTTCAACGACTACACCCAGCCCAACGAGGCGCTCGAGCGCGGCGAGATCGACGCCAACGCCTTCCAGCACCAGCCCTATCTCGACAACCAGATCAAGACCCAAGGGTACCACATCGTGCGCGTCGGCTACACCGGCGTCTGGCCGATCGGCCTCTACTCCAAGAAATACACCAAGGTTGCCGACCTGCCCGAAGGCGCCGTCATCGGCCTGCCCAACGACCCCTCCAATGAGGGCCGCGCGCTGCGCGTTCTGCAGAACGAAGGCGTGATCAAGCTGAAGGACGGCACCGGCATCCTGGCGACTACCGCCGACATTGCCGAGAACCCGAAGAAGGTCGTCATCAAGGAACTGGACGCCGGCATTGTCGGCCGCTCGGTCGAGGATCTCGACGCGGCTGTCGTCAACACCGACTGGGCGCTGAAGAGCGGTCTCGGCCCGGACAACCGCATCGCCCAGGAGCCGGTGGCCGACAACCCCTACCGCAACTTCATCGCCGTGAAATCCGGCAACGAGAACGAGGCGTGGGTGAAGACGCTGGTCGCGTCCTACCAGAACGAGGCGGTCAAGGCCGAGTTCGACAAGGTCTACAAGGGCACCGGGATCAGCGCCTATTGATTGGCGCCTGGTTGTCAGGAGCAGG
>NZ_JAMYQZ010000163.1:0-6232 GCF_040321145.1 Mesorhizobium sp. M0514 | reverse complement strand
CGCCGCGCGGCGCCCCTTTTCATTTCGCGGACTGCACGCTTCGACCGCGAAACCGCGCCGAGGGCTGTGCCAAAAATCCGAGGGCGCCGGGAGGCGCCCTTTTTGGTAATTTTCTAAACCGCCGAGCCGTAAAGGTCGTAGGCGTCGGCGCGGTCGATCTTGACCGTGACGATGTCGCCTTGGCGCAGCGGGCGGCGCGACTGGATATGCACCGAACCGTCGATCTCGGGCGCGTCGTATTTTGTCCGGCCCTTGGCAGACGTGCCATGCGCCTCGTCGATCAGCACCGGCAGGCGCTTGCCGACCTTCTTGGCCAGCTGCGTCGCCGAGATCTTCTGCTGGCGCTGCATGAAGCGATGCCAGCGCGCTTCCTTGATCTCCTGCGGCACCTGTTCGAGGCCGAGATCGTTGGAGCGGGCGCCGCGGACCGGCTCGTATTTAAAGCAGCCGGCGCGATCGATCCTGGCCTCGTCCAGCCAGTCGAGCAGCATCTCGAAATCCTCGTCGGTCTCGCCGGGGAAACCGACGATGAATGTCGAGCGTATCGCCAGATCCGGGCACACCTCGCGCCAGCCGCGAATGCGCTCCAGCGTCTTTTCGCCATGGGCTGGACGGCGCATGTTCTTCAGCACCTGCGGCGAGGCGTGCTGGAAGGGGATGTCCAGATAGGGAAGGATTTTTCCATCCGCCATCAGCGGGATGACATCGGCGACATGCGGGTAGGGGTAGACATAGTGCATGCGTACCCAGATGCCGAGCTTGCCCAGCTCCTCCGACAGGTCGAGGAATTTCGCCCGCACTTCGCGGTCGCCGAACATCGACGTCTGGTACTTGATGTCGATGCCGTAGGCGCTGGTGTCCTGCGAGATGACCAGCAATTCCTTGACCCCGGCCTTGGCCAGCTTCTCGGCCTCGCGCAGCACATCGGCCGCCGGGCGCGAGACGAGGTCGCCGCGCAGTGCGGGAATGATGCAGAAGGTGCAGCGGTTGTTGCAGCCTTCGGAAATCTTGAGATAGGCGTAGTGGCGCGGCGTCAGCTTGACGCCTTGCGGCGGCAGAAGGTCGATATAGGGATCGTGGCTGGGCGGCGCCGCCTCATGCACCGCGGCCATCACGCTCTCATAGGCCTGCGGGCCGGTGATGGCGAGGACGTTGGGGTGCTTCTCTCGGATGACGTCCGGCTCGGCGCCGAGGCAGCCGGTGACGATCACCCGGCCGTTTTCCGAAAGCGCCGAACCAATGGCGTTGAGCGATTCGTCGCGGGCTGAGTCGAGAAAGCCGCAGGTGTTGACGACGACAAGGTCGGCGCCGTCATGCTTGCGTGCGATCTCATAGCCTTCGGCGCGCAGGCGCGTGATGATGCGCTCGGAATCCACAAGCGCCTTCGGGCATCCAAGGCTGACGAAACTGACGCGAGGCGCAGACATGAGAAAACATCCGGGTTTTTCGGGATCGGCGGCCAGTACCACACTTATTGCGGCATTGGTATGGGCAGCGGCTGCGGCGAACGCGACCACTGCCTCCGGCAGATACCCATGCTGCTACAGAAGCTGTGGGACCGGCAGCGTCAGCTCACCACAGGACTGACATGCGGCCAGACCTCGACAACGCCGCGATAGACCATATCGATCGCGACGTAGAGAATGATCAGCAAGCCGACATAGGCGATCCAGCGGTGGCGATGCAGCAGCTTGGCAATGAAGCTCGCGGCCAAGCCCATCAAGGCGATCGACAGCACCAGGCCTATGACAAGCACCGGAAAATGATCGCGCGCCGCACCGGCGACCGCCAGCACATTGTCCAGCGACATCGAAACATCGGCGACGACGATCTGCAGGGCCGCCTGGCCGAGCGTCTTGCGCGGCGCCTTGCCACCCACCGTTCTGTCGCTGTTGAGGTCGGAATCGGACAGCGCCTCGGTCGCCTCGAACTCGTCGGCATGCGACGTCCGCAGCTCGCGCCACATCTTCCAGCACACCCACAACAAAAGGATGCCGCCGGCCAGCAGCAGGCCGACAATGGCAAGAAGCTTGACGGTGACGGCGGCAAACAGGATGCGCAGCACCGTCGCTGCCAACACGCCGATCAGGATGGCTTTCTTGCGCTGCTCGACCGGCAGGCCGGCGGCGGCAAGGCCGATGACGATGGCATTGTCGCCGGCAAGCACCAGATCGATGGCGATGACCTGGAGGAGGGCCGTCATGCTTGCAGCGCTGAAAATGTCCATCGACCGGAGCCCCTTGCTGTATCGGCGTGTTCGTCGTCGGATATGCCGACGCCCTAACGTGTATGGTTCCCGCGCGTCAAGAGACTGCCGGCGCAATTCCAGGAAAAGTCCGTAGCGGTTTTCCGTCCGGAATTATGCAAAAACAAAGAGTTAGAGTGGGTCAGCTGCTCCATAAAAAGCTGAACCGCTCTAACGGCCGACGCTGAAAGCCACGGGAATAGGGAAGATCGTTCTGCCAGGGAGAATTCTGGTCGCAGCGAATTCAGTCGTAGAGATTGTACTTCGCCCAGTCGGCTTCCGGAATCTCGTCGCCGATGCGGTAACGGAACTGCAGGACCTCCATATGGTCCGGCGCCGTCTCGCATTTGAACTTCAGCCGGTACCACTGTCCCTTGCTGCGGAAGGCAGCGCCCGGGCTGCGGATGGCATCGGCTTTCATTTCCGGCGTCGCGAAGGCGTAGGCGACGACGCGGTCGGCCTTGTACTTGTGGTCGTCATGGCTGATGCGGTCGAGCACTTCGGCGTCGCATCTCTGCTCCAGCCGGGTCTCCGGGTCGAGTTTCAGCAGGCCGGCGCGCAGGGCGGCGTCCATCGCGTGGGCGGGTAAAGCCAGCGTCACCGAAGCCAGCGCCGCAAGGAATAGTTTTTTCATGGGCGGGAGAACGACCATATCTCGCGTGAAAAATCAACCGGAGTGCCATTTTGGGGCAGCCGGATGTGCCAGGAAATCGCCGTTGGCCGGGCAGGCGCAGCCGCTTTGACACGTCGCCGGCGCCATTCTTATTTGTCCGGGCTGCCATGCACCGATTGCCTGTTTCGCCGTCTTTCCGCTTCTCGCGATCGCGGCAGCCAACGCCACGGCCGCAAGGCGATATAGGCAGCGAGGAAGGTTCTCTGTGTAAGGCCGGCCTCGCTGTGCCAGACCTCCCTTATCCCCGCCGCCCTCAATGCCCTTCGTTGGGTGCTGTTGCGTTCCCAGCGCCGGCTGATGCTGCCCGCCCGATAGTATTTGTGGCAGAGCACTTGCGGCACGCGGACAAAGCCGCCGAGCAGCGACAGATGCAGAAGCCAGGTCCAGTCGGCGCTGAATTCGCCTTGGCTGTTGGGCTTGATCCCGCCGCTGCGGTGGAACGCCCAGGCCCTGAATACCCCACGGTTGGGGACCCACCATCCATGCGGCTGGCGCGCCATCACCCGGCCACGCGCAAAACCGTCCTGCAAGCCCTCCAGCAGGTCGAACTTCCACGTGGCACTTTCGCCTCTGACTTCGATCACTTCGACATCGCTGAACGACAGTACGGCCTCGGGATTGGCATCGAGCGCCCGCACCAGCGCCTCGATATAGTTTGGATCGATGACGTCGTCATGGAAGGCAAAGAACATCAATTCGCCGCTGGCATTGGCCATCAGATCGTTGGAATTCTTCAGCCATCCCAGGTTTTTGTCCCGACGCAGGATGCGGACATCGTCGCGGCCGCCGGCGAAGGCCGAAACGATCTCGAATGTCGCGTCGGTCGAATTGTCCTCGCCGACCAGGATCTCGATATTGTCCCAGGTCTGCGCGGCGAGGCTGTCCAGCGTACGCGAAATGAATGCCGCCGAATTGTAGCATGGCACCAGCGCCGTGACCTTCGGCCGCCAGCCGGATCGAAGCTCGACTTGTTTCTGCGCTACCTGCTTCGCGCCGCCCTGTTCTGTCTCACCCATTCAGTCGATCCCGCAGATTTGCCGCGCCAGCCTGTCGGCAAGCCACGGCGCCGTCGAATATTTACCTGTGTCGACCGAGATGTAGTTGCCCAGGCGGTTGACCCCGAATTGGTCGCGGCGATGGATCGTGGCTTTCGGGTCGCCGAGCGAACCACGCCCTTGCGCAAACACGAAGCCGCCGCGTACCTCAAGCTCCTCGGCATCGTCGAACATGCTGGAAACAACGGGCACCAACCGAGTGAGCGTGGCGCGAACGTCGCCGATGAACCGCTGTCGTGCGTCGGCATCGAGCGCTTGTGGCGTTTCGATCGACAATTCGCCACTCTCCGCAAGCAACCCGCTCGGGTACCAGGAGAGATAGAAGTTGCGCCCGTCATAGTTTTTTATGTCGCCGAACGGGCCAAGGGCGACGACCGCGCACGGCACATCGACAGGCTGGCTGGTGCGGCCGAACAGGCAAAGCCTGTAGCGGTGCGACCATCCGGGAACCGGCTCGATGCCGGCCGTGCGGTCGACAGCCAGCCGCCCCTCCCAAAGGCAATTGACGACGATGTCGAACGCCTCACTTTTTTCGCTTGCGACCGCCACGCGCCATTTCCCGTCAATTCCGTCCACCGGCTGTGCCGACAGGACTTTGGACGCCATCCGCAAGCTGATATTGGGTTCACCCCGAAGCGCCGCGCAAAGCCGGTCGGCAACCCATCGCGTGTTGACGGATCGCTCCGGCACCTGGAAGCCCCCGACGATCTGGTCCGAGTTGGTGACATCGGCCAATTCAGTTTTGGAAAGCCGATTCGATCGCGCCGCCGATACGTCGGCAAGGTAGCTGGTGGCGTCAGCGTGGCTGCGCACCAATACATCCACACGTTCAAAGATCGCCCCCAGCGCCTCGGCAGCGACGATCGAGTTGCGATGGACCAGATAAAGGTCTTCCGAAAAGGTCGTGTGCGCTTCCAGATTGCTTCCGATCAGCTCGGAAACAAGCCTGCCGAAACACAGTCCTCCCGAAAGCAGATGCCGGGCGGTCAGCAGCGAGGGATCGTTCCCGTAGAGATAGCCGAGGTGAATCTTGCCCTCGTTCCAACGGCTGGCGCAGGCCATCGGCTCGCTCTCCTTGTCGAAGAGGGACACCGCGTAGCCTCTGCGGGCCATCATGAGAGCGAGGCTGGCGCCCATGATGCCGGCGCCGAGAATAGCCATTCTGCCGCGAGGCGCTGTCATGTCCTGGCGCGCATCGCGGCCTCTCCTTTCCCGATGAGTGTCATCAGGGGTTCGATACGTAGTTTTCAGGGTCGTATTCGGTATCGCAGAAAACCAGCAAAGACGGGTTCTCGCCTTCATAGGTCTGCAGCGCCCACACCGGGGCATCGACCAGCACCGCGCGGTTCGATGCGGTGAGCGTCAGCCGTTCGATCTGTTCCTGATAGCGAAATTCGATGCCGATCTCGCCCGACAGCTGCATCATCAATTGCCGGCCCGAGCCGTGTGCATGTCCGCCCCGCGACGTGCCGCGCGGCGCGGTGACGACGAACGCCCGCACGGCCTGGAAATTGTAACCGCTGAACTCGATAGCGGTCAGCATTCCCCTGGGATCGCAATGTAACGAAGTGGGGATCTCGGTGACCTTGCCGCCAAAGAACGTTCGATGCTGCATAACGTAAGCCCGCCAGATGCCGGTCGAAATTTACCTCAGACTAGCGCTTATATCAAAAGACAGAGAATACAACCACTTAGGCGGTGTTTTGGGACACAGCAGCGGATCGATGTCGAGCTCGGCCTCAGGCCGATACGGTGCCGACTACCGAAGGTCGCCGCGCCGTCACGACTTCTGAGTCGCGGCCGAAACCACGGCTTAAGACCTTGGTCCGAGCGGTCTAGGACCTTTGAGTTCGGAAGGCCGGCCGGTCCCAACGAGGGTGATCTACTTCAGCAATTTCAAAGAGTTATGCTGGTTGGCGTTTCGCCGGCCGGCCGCTTCGTTCTCGCAATGAAAGCACAGCTATATCCAAGTTTACCCTTTGTGTTAGCGATTCCTCATGTTGCCCGCTATAGCGGTTAGTGGCGGTGGCAATCTCGGAGGTAGTTATGACATCCCGAAAGACCCTTTTTGCTGCATTTGCTGTGTTCTCGCTTCTGGTGTCGCCGGCCCTGGCTGCTGCTGGTGGCAACGGCCATGGTAACGGCCATGGCAATGGTAACGGTAACGGCAATGGCAGTGGCAATAGCGGAGGAAACGGTAATGCTGGCGGCAATGGCGGAGGCGGCGGTTCGCTCGGCAAGTCGGCATCCGCCAAGGGC